>CAJBKH010000288.1 GCA_903953615.1 uncultured Bacteroidota bacterium | reverse complement strand
TCATTTTAGTTATAAAAATGCTATGGGTATAATGCTTTTTGAAGATGCGCATACAGGAAAGAAAAGTATAAAAGTGAATTCAGGAACCATACAAATAACAAAGCCAGTTGGTAATACATGTAACAATTAAAAATTAGTGATGAAAAGAAATTTATTTATATTAGTTATTATCTGCTTTTTTCAAAACGAAATGAATGCAGGTAATTTAATTGGTGTTGAAGCCAAAATAGAAAAAGCTGAACACATTTGGATGAATAAAGGGCTGTATTTTGTTTTAAACACAGTTAAAATGAACCTCAAAATAAGTGATGAAGATTTTAATAAGTTTCAAATTATTTATAGTGAAAAAATTTCGAATGATAAGATTGATTTTTTTAGATTGTCAACTTCTGCAAATGATTTTCTTGATGAAACAAAATCAGAAAATTATATAAAGTGGCTATCAATTAAAGAAGATTTTTATAAATCAACGGCTAAAAATTTTTTATCAGACAAAGATTCAATTGTAAAGAAGTACGAATTCATTAATTCAATGAGCTTTGTTACAACTTGTAGTACAAATGTTAATTGCACAAATGTAGGTTTTGAAAGTAATAATTTCAGTACTTGGGAAGCTTATTTAGGTAACGCATGTCAAGATCCTAATTTTGGTATTGCTGGTTGTCATGCTTTTACTCCCACAACCTCAACAACAACAGGTAGAGTTACAATTCAAAGTGGTAGCGGGTATGATGCCATTGTTGGTTCGTCAGTGTTGCCAGTTGTCTGCCCTGGCGGATCTTATTCATTGTTGTTAGAAAACCAAGTGAACGGTGGTAACGCTACCAAAATAACTAGAAAATTAAATGTAACAGGGGCAAATAGTGTGTATCTATATAAATACGCATTAGTTTTAGAAGATCCTGGTAAATCACACAAGGATGATGAGAAACCATTCTTTAGAGTCTCTGTAACTGTTTTAGATGATGCTACATGTAATACAATTGATACTATTAAATGTGCTGAATATCTTGTTTTTGCTAATCCCGAAAACAATGAGGTCAAGTCAAGTTTTTTGAGGGTTTCTCCATCAAGTCCATACTATTATAAGAATTGGACATCCGTAGCAATTCCATTAAATAATTATATTGGAAAAACAATAAAAATAGAATTTATTGTTTCTGATTGTGCATGGGGTGGGCATTTAGGATACGCTTATTTAGATGGTGATTGTTTAAATAGTGCTCCAACAATAAGTGCATGTGTTGGAAGTGAAAGAACCATAACTGCACCTGAGGGATTTACTTCTTACTGGTGGTCAGGATATGATATACATGGAACTAATACTTCTAAAATTGTAAAAACAGGCGCAGCAGGGGCATACCAACTTATTGCTTCAACAATTACCAACTGCGAATTAAAATATGAGTTTTCAGTTGATAGTTGTCCTTTTGTTTCACCTGCCAACTGTTCTATAAGCAATGTAACAGCAACACCTACAAGTTGTAATTCTGCTAATAATTATTACGATTTAAATGGTACCATAACATTCACAAGTTGCCCGTCTAGTGGTGTTCTAATAATCACAAACGGATACTTGTCTCAAATGTATACTTTACCACTAGCATCTCCATTCAATTATACATTTAAAAATCTGATGGCCGATGGAGTGGCTCATCCTGTTAAAGCAGTTTTTTATAAAAGCTATTTTATTTCTCCAACTTTTATCTCGTGTCAATTATCTAACACATATACAGCTCCTGCTCCATGTGGAAGTGCAACAATTTCTTGCCCGAACTGTTTAACGTCTTTTAATCCCGAACCTGGAAAATACATTGTAAGTGCATGGGTTAAGGATTTAAATGCATTAAGCGATGTTGAGACTTACCTCAATCCTTATATTGAAATAAAATTTTCTTCAGGAACTAGTACTACGGGTCAAATTTTAGCTTCAGGGAAAATTATAGAAAAATGGCAACGCGTGTTTTTTGAGTTTACGATTCCTATAGGTGCAACAGATATTTCAATTTATTTGGGTACAAATTCTGGCGCTTGCTTATTCGATGATATTCGAATACACCCAGCAAATGGCAGCTTTGTTTCATATGTATATGACCCTGTTTCATTGAAATTGGTAGCGACTCTAGACGATAATAATTATGCAACCATTTATGAGTACGATGACGAAGGGACCTTGCTTAGGGTAAAAAAGGAAACTGAAAGAGGTATTATGACAATTAAGGAATCAAGAGAAAATTCACCAAAAAGATAATATGACTAAATCTATTTTAATTTCTTTTTTATTGCTTTTGGCTATTCAAGTGGATGCCCAAACCGATATTATTAGCAAAGAAAATGCGAATGCTGTCGTTCATAAAATAAATGAGCAAATTCTAAATGCTAAATTTTATTCAGCGAATCTAACCTTCAGTATTTTTAATAGTTATTTTGACACCATCCCAGTTCAGACTAGTTATGGGTTTTACAAAAGAAGTGGAGACAAATTACACTCACTACTTGTTGGAATTGAAACCATACAGAATAATAATGAAAGATTAGAAGTGGATACTGCCATGGAAAACATTATCATGGGACCACCAAGCCATAAGCCGCAATTAATCGAGAGTTCATTGGAAAGTGCTTTAGCAATGTGTAAGAAAATAACGAAGACAAAAACTCAAATAGGCTACTTACTAACGTTTTATTTAGATCCTGCCGCTAGTTTGGGATTTAGTACCCTACAAATAGAATATGATGATCAGCACTTTTTTATAACGTCTTTAACTATGCATTATTTAAATTCAACTATTCCTGGATTTGAAAGTATTAAAAACCCCAAAGTAAAAATTAGTTATACAAATATTAATACCTCTAGAATTGCGAATTCGGAATTCGAAATTGAAAGATATATAATAAAGGATAATAAGTCCATTTATAAATTAAATGCCCCATATAAAAATTTTACATTTTTGAATCATTTAACCATTGACACGAACCAATAGCTTTATGAATAATAAAATTAAATATTGCGCATTTAAGGCCATTTTGTTTTTGGCCATTAGTTTTTATACCATTCAAGGATATGCTGTGCAATTGCCATTCTCTGGATTGATAACAGGAGCAGCGGTTGCACCTGGTGCAACAGGTATTCCTGCTATCGATGACCAACACGCATCACTACCTGCGACGACTGGGTTTATTAATTATAAAGTTACTAATTACGTTAAGGTGGCTGTTAATCATCAGTGGGCAACCTTAGTACCCACTGCATATAAATATAATATTTTATTGAAGATAGATTATGATGATAATACACCAACATCATATTCCATGAATAAAACGCTTTATGTGGAGTACGACCCTACAGCTGGTGTTACTTATAAGGATTACGCAACCTATAATTTTACAGGAGCGCATAAAATTAATGTATCTATTTTAAGTGTTACAGATGTAACTACTGGATTGGCAGTAACTAATCCTGAGGATAATTTAAATGTAATGTATGGTATTGGTATTGAAAGATATAAGAACTTTGTTTCTACCTCAACTACCTGTCCAAGTAAAGTTGTAAATGATTTGAATGGAGATGGTGAAATGGATGAATTGGTTGTAAGTTGGAGTCCTATTACCGGTGCTGAGGAGTATGAACTTGAATGGACCTATGTGGATGATTACACCAATGGTTCAGTTACTTCCACAATTGCTGCAGGAGCTATTGCTTATGATTTTAAATATAATAGCACAAGGATTTCAACAACTGGTTTTAATTATAAAATTAATTTGGTTTATGAAAGAGGTTATATAATATATAGAGTGAGAGGGGTTGGTCGAAAATTGTCTAATATTGCTACAGTTATTTATGGTACATGGAGTATTACTCCTGATATTGGTACAGGATTAACTTCACTTGCTTGTGGAACTTCTTCCTATTATTATTGTTTAGGCCATAAAACCGCCTTTAATTGGCAATATAGTAGCACTTTTGCCGAAGAAGGAAAGAAAAAGGAAGTTGTGGGTTATTATGATGGTGGTTTAAGAAATCGACAGACTGTTACAAAAATTAACACCACTGACACAGCAATTGTAGGTGAATCATTTTATGATTTTCAAGGTAGAAAAGCGATAGATGCTCTCCCTGTTCCAGCTCAGTCACCTGCCTTAACCTACTATCCTAATTTCAATAAAAATTTATCTCTCACCAAATATTCAAGAGATGATTTTGATAAGGATGTTACTGGTCAACCATGTAATGTTAATACAGGTGGGATGTCGCCAACTACAGGTGCCTCGCGGTATTATTCTAATTTGAATACCAATTCTAGCTATCAGCAAACTTTTTTACCTGACGCGCAAAATTACCCATTTAATCAAGTGGAATATACCCCAGATAATACTGGTAGAATTCGCAAAATGGGTGGAGTAGGACCTACACACCAATTGGGAAATAACAAAGAGACAAAATACTACTACGGACGACCTTTGCAAGAAGAGTTGGATAGACTATTTGGAGCTGAGGTAGGTTACGACAGACACTACAAAAAAAATGTAGTGGTGGATCCTAATGGCCAAGTGAGTATTTCTTACCTCGACCAAGAAGGCCATGTGATAGCAACAGCATTGAGCGGTAATGCACCAGATAATGTAAGTGGGATTCCTGGTGAGTCTACTGCATTAACAAGCTTTAATGTCGATTTTTTTAATAAAAATCCTGATGGTAGTAGTTATTTAAATGCAAAAAATATTGATGAAACGGCCTTGATTTTTAATACTCAATATTTAGTTTCTACTCCTGGTCAAACTCATAGTTTCGATTATTCACTTACACCTCAAGTTGTAACAGATTCATGTTTATTAGAGAGTATTTGTTTCGATTGTATTTATGATTTAGAACTTGTAATTAAAGACGAATGCGGGAACATAGTGTATTCTAAATTTGCAAGGGTAGGCAATTTAACGCTTGATAATACATGTGGTACTGTTTCATATATACCATCTGCACCAGTACCCTTCACTATTCCTAATATGGCAATAGGTAATTATCAAATTTCAAAAATCTTAACGGTGAATAGAAATGCCTATGATTATTATTTGAGCCAGTATCTTGATGCTTCAAAAAATACCTGTTTCAAAAGTTATGAAACACTTTTAGAAGAAGAGCAAATAGCTTTGGCCGATGTTGAGTGTGAAGACAATTGTGAATCCTGTATTGCGAGTTTAGGGACTTCGGATAATTATGTTCTTACTGGCAAGGGCAGTTATGAAGATTGGTTGCGAGAATACAATTCATGTTTAGAGGAGTGTAAAAATCCATCTTTGTGTGAACAAATATATAATACAATGTTGGTTGATATGATGCCAGGGGGACAATATGCCCAATGGTATGATAGCTTAGAATTAAACGGTTTTAATTCAGATAAATTTCCATTAAGTATTCTAAATTATAATAACCAATTACCCGATGGTGGGTTAGTGAGTACTGTTTCTACCGCTGCCTTTTGGAAAAACCCACAATGCCTCAGGAATAATGGAAGCACCGCTGCGGGATACTTTGAACCCGACGGTATTAAAAGAAGTAAAATTCCAATTATACCGGTTGCTGGTGGATATTTTCCTGCCATCAGCACATCGACTGAGGACGAAATTATTAATGGTGTAAAATATATCTACCCAGAACATTTATTATATGCAAAAGATTTTGTTACCTATTGGCAAGAAAGTTGGGCTAAGTCTTTGGTTATTTATCACCCCGAATATTGCTATCGTAAATGGTGTGTAATTAATCTCTCAGATACAGCTACTAGTGCATTAAAAAGTAGTGAAGATTTTGATAACGAATTACTTACAACAACCTCTTATGCCGATGCTGTAGCCAAAGGATTTATTAGTACAACTGTTCATAATGCAATTGCATTAGCTGATCCATATTTTACCAGCGTTGCTGATGGAATTTCTTTTGCGAGCCAAATGAATACAGAATTAATCTCAAACTTTGATGGCAGTAGTATGAGCATGAAGGCAATGGCCGCCTTAATCACCAAGTGTCCTGCTTATTATGGCACTTTATCTGGAGTTACCTCCACATGTACTAGTTTTTTAGCTACTGGCAATCCTATTATTGATGATGAAGTATGGAAAAAATATGTAAGTTTTTATCTTTCTGCAAAACAAAAATTAATAAAATTAGCTGCCGATAATTATACTATTAATACCGCTGGTAGCAGTTGCGGAAAAGGTTACAATGGATGTATTGGAGCAGATAATTTTAACCCATTTGCAAGTGCATTCAATCGTTACCTCAGTTTAGGTTCTTTTGCTAGTAATTTATATACACAGCCTTGTAGTTGGTCGACCTACATGCTTTACAAAGGCAAAATCCCGCGATTTACTATTGGAGCCGAAATTATTAAAGTTGATGAGGACAAAGCCAAGTTTAACATGTATTATAAAACTGGTTTATGTCCTGCAGAAAGTGACCTTGCAATGCTGCTTCACAGTGTAACAGATAAAGGTAATCTTTTAACAAGTTTTTCACTTCAATCAGAATCAGCATTTACAAAATTAGTATATGATAAAATTGTTTCATCTATTGCATCCCCTCCAAGTGGCTTTGTTGAATTTACATGGACTCCTGTTGTTAATACATCTGATCCAAGACTACTTGAAATATCATTTGCCTATAGCGGTAGCCCCAGTCCAACTTGCTTTATAAATCTAAAATTACCTTCAACTTCTTATAGCTGGAGCATGGTAAAGGACATTACGAATATAAAAGTAGGTACCTACAATCCTTATACAGGTAATTCAGGGTTTGTTTTTAATGCAATGATTGATGATGATGCTAATCCAGCCACACCTAATATACTTGTAAAAATTACTGGAACAACTTGCCTGAAATTAGGGGATTGCCAGTTCTATGATCAATGCAAAACATCTGATTTTGGCTCGCGATTATTAACTTTAATGAGCGCTCTAGCATACAATAATCAATTGTCAAGTATAAGCGCTACGGTTATTAATTTAGAAACATCTTATCCGAACTTTTTGAACCGTTATTTAAGAAATGCTTTGACTAGCAGTAGCAATAATAATTTAAGATGGGTGCAACCTAATTCAACAATTGCTAATTTTAAATTATATGACATTAGTAGTACAGGGTCATCTCAAAATGTCGAAGTTTCATTTAATTCCTTTACTCCAAGCTTTGCAATTTCAGATTTATATAAAATAAAATATTTTACTGATTTAACAGTTGATGATGTTGATGTTTCTCATGGATTTTATGTAACGGCATGGTACGAAACCAGCCCAGGTGTTTACGCAACCGTGAGAATTCAAGGGGATATTAGTTTAGGAAGTATGGCTACTTGCAAAGGGCCTGTTCCAGTTGAATGCGAGACCAAAGAAAATCAAGCTGCTAGTGATCTTGAGGATTTATTGAAAAATATTTTCTCAACAACACCAGCAGTAAGTTCAAGTTTATCTTCAAATAACAAATACACCGAATTATTGGAGTCATATATTGGAAGCGGTCATCATACTAATTTTGAAAATATAGTAGCTAATACTATTGAGTTTAAGGCGGATATTCAAATGTATAGTTCAACTTCTACAATCGCTAATACTTGCAACTTTAGACTATTCCACTATAATGATGATTGGAAAGATGATTTCTCTACAATTACAAGTGTGCAAGATTTAGTAGCAGATGATGCTATGAAGATTGGTGATAAAACGTATTATTTTAAATTAACAGTAAATTATGCAAATGGTATTCAAGAGGTTGTTGGTGGTTATACAACATGTATCCCAATACGCTCTTGTAAATGCGAAAGCACTGCGGAAGTTGGTGGTACAGGAAGTTGTTCTGATTTAGCCAAATTAGTTATGGATGGAATTACAAAATATAATCTTAATATTTTCGGAAATAACCCAAGTAGTAGTTTTACAATACCTCAAATTACAGAATCTGATTACAATTGCAATTGTGGTGCGGGCTATATTGATTATTATTTAAGTAAAGTTGAAATGACTGGTACTTCAGAAATGCCGATGACTTATCAAGAATACGTTATTTTTAGTTGTGAAGATGCTACTGCAAGTTGTCCTGAATATGTTAATTATTTTAATGCGGTTACAACCTTTAATAAAGCTCACCCTAGCGCCCCTATAACTATTGAACCAATTTCGTCTTTTACTTGTGATTGTATTAGTGCATATGTCGACTATATCAATTCATTTAAATTAACACCTCTTCCATACGCATTGCCTCCAATGTCAATTGCCGATTTTCAAACAGGTGGTTGTTTACCTCCGTCATCAGGAGGCGACGGTTGTGCCTCATATGGTAAAAATTATTATGACATGGCCCAAAATGCCATTGATTTATACAATGCTTCGCACACTCCAACTATTCCCAATTTGAATCCTTATTCTAGCTACTTAAATCCTTGTGAATGTTTCTTAAAGTATGCAATTTATTTATCTGGCTCCACGCCTAATTACCCATCTCCACCAAAATCATTTGACGAATTTGTAACACAAGGTTGTGTAGATAATGATTGTTGGATTGCATACTATAACATGATAGACCATTTACACAATGCTGCAATATTGGCAGGTAATGTACCACCTTATGATCCTCCTGCCTATGATCAATCTATGTGTGCATGTTATTTAGGTTATAGTTGGTATGTGAGGTCACATTATGGCATAGGTATGATGAGTTTAGAGGATTATTGCAATTCGGTAAGTTCAAGTATGCGCATGGCGCAAACGAATTCAGGCGAATTTCAAAATGAAGAAGTGGAAACAGGTGGTGAAAATCAAAAGAAAAAAATAATTAAATCTGATGAAATAAAAGTAGATAAATTGGATACAGCAATACTTGTTGCTCGTTCTTCATACGTTTCTACTTTTGTTGATAATACAAGGAATTTAACATACAGAGATGCTTGTCCTTTGGATACCTTAATTTCTCCAACGGATACGCTAGAAAATCCCTGTAGAATTTTCAAAGCCAACCAAGCCATCTACAACGCCAAAAAAAGATACAATGATCAAGTGCTTGCAATGACTAGTTTCTTTAGAGAAAAATATTATAATAAGTGTTTATCGCTTAGTGAAACATTGACTGGCAATGTGCCAATGAAAGATTACCATTATACACTTTATTATTACGACCAAGCTGGTAGCTTAGTAGCCACTGTTCCTCCAGCTGGGGTTAAATTAATTGACCTCGCTACCTATGGCTCGAATATTAAAAACGATAGATGGAACAAAACTCAAACGGTATATAATAGTCATTTCTTAAAAACTACTTATGAATACAATAGTTTAAATCAATTGAGAAGACAAAGTGTACCTGATAATGATAAAATGGATGTGTGGCAAGTTGAAAATAGTGGTGGAGATATTACATCAAGCATTACAGTTACTGATATACAATTTGTAGATGGTAATCTTGGCTACAGTATTGGTAAGGATGGCAGTGGTAATGGTTACATGTATAAAACTATAGATGGTGGATTGACTTGGAAAAGATTCGATGCCAAGAGTGCTGATATTAAGAAAATAAAAATGATAAATACCACTGATGGTTTTGCAGTAGGAAATGATGGTTTGTTTTTAAGAACCACAGATGGTGGGATTAACTGGCAGTACATTATGATAAATGCTAGCGGCATAGGTATAGTGTCGAATCATTTAAATGATTTAATTGTTGAAGTGGTAAGCGGTAATACCAATGTATTAGTTGGCGGTAATGAAGGTGCCCTTGTAAAATGCGTGTTGGCATCGGGTGCTTGGACTTTTACCAATGTAAGTGCATCGCCATTAACAAGTAGTATGAATATTCTAGCAATGAGTGCCGATGTATATGGCAGCACCCCAACTCTAGGAAAAATTTACCTTACAATTAATATACCTGCGGCAAGTACGAATATTAATAGAATATTTACAGTTACATCTTTGTGGTCTTCTGTTACAATAACCGATATTAACATTGCAACAAAATTAAAAGCTGCTGATTTAAAAGCTGTTTATTTGTACAGCAGCACCAGCGGTTATGCAGCAGGTGTAAATGGAACACTGCTAAAAACCACCGATGGTGGAATTAATTGGATACATGTGGCTACAAACACAATTGTTAATTTTAATAAATTATATTTCAAAGATGTGACTTATCTGGGGGCATCCG
>CAJBKH010000287.1 GCA_903953615.1 uncultured Bacteroidota bacterium | reverse complement strand
GCCTGTAGATTTTTTGATTGTTAAATTGGTTGTAATAATACTATCGCATCCGTAGAATCCAACTGATATGGTATCCAAATAAGTACCCGAAACAAGCCATTTGTATTTGCCACTCGGACTGGTATAATTATCACAACTGCTAATTTTTTGAGTTGAGGTAGCAATGGTTTTTGAAAACGCTTGCCCTCTAACCCAATTTGATCCACTGCCACTTAAAGCAAAATTGACTACACTAGCATTGTTATTATAACCACTTAGGTCGGCCAAAGTGGTGATGGCACCGTTTGAAGATGCAGCCTTACCTTGGTTAAATTTATAATACGCCCTTAATCCGGTTTGACTTGAACAAAATTCAACGCCTTTGTTAGTGTTAAGTTGGGCGACAGATCTGCAAACATTCCAAATGCGAACCTCATCAATCAAACCTTGATAAAAACGCGTATAAGTTGAATGTGCTCCCAACATTAAATTTGTAGTTGGTGTTTTGGTAATAGAGATTGCAACCGCAAGGGAATCGACAATTACACCATTTAAATAAACACGCATTTTAGCACCATCATATGTACCTGCAATGTGCTGCCAAGTATTTAAGGATAGAATGGCACCTGTAGTTATTTCACGCCATGTGCCATCGCCAATAGCGAAATTTAATTTACCACCTGCGCCAACACGCAACATATAACCATAATTACTTGTATTATATTCTTTGTTTATAACGTTCCCATCAAATGCATTGGTTTTCCATGCGGTTGGGTAAATCCATGCTTCGAGTGTAATGGCTTTACCACTGATTTGTACAGAGGTGTCATTACCGCAATCAACTTTGTCATCGGTCCCATCAAAATCTAGGGCGTTTTGAGCAGACAATTCAATGCAAATAAACGATAAAATAAACAAAGAAATTAAAGTAAGGGCTTTTTTCATAAACTAAATGGATTAAACTATAAATCAAATTTATAACCAATTCACCACTATTTTAAAATTAATTTTATAAGAAATTTATTAAACATCTTGGGCCTATGGTTTAGGACTTACATGTGACAAATTTTGTTGTTTTACTTTGAGTAGTAAAAACGGTAGGCAGCTAGTGCAATTTGTGCAATGATGCTCTCATTGGTGTCATGATTTTCGGTGCTATCAGACACAAAAACAGCAATTGCAAGGTGTTTTCCATTTGGTAAACTTATGATGCCAACATCATTTGTACCTGCGCTAATGCCTTTATCATTCGTTCCAGATGTGCCCGTTTTATGGGCCACAACGATACTATCAGGCAGCAATCCCTTTAATCTTTTGGCACTGGTATAATTTTCAACCATGATGCGGTTCAAAAATTGGGTGCTTGAATCAGAAAGGAATTTATTTTGATACCATCCAGCCAATAGTTCTGCCATGGCATAGGGCGTAGTGTTGTTTTGATACTGAATGGTCCATTTTTTTGACATTTGGTACTCAGTAGCTGTTATAGCAATATGCTTAATGCCAATTGAGTGAATATAGTCATTGACAGCTTTTGGTCCGCCCACCAGCTTAAATAGAATGTCGCAAGTGTTATTATCACTGCGCGAAATCGTATAGCTTAAAAGTTCAGCAATGCTTATATTAACATTGCCTTCTGGATATTTATCTTTTAAAGGACTCCAAGTATTGTGTAATTCAGATTTTTTTACAAATACCATTTGATCAAGTTTTAATTTGCCTTCGTCAACTTTTTTTAGCACTGCCATTGCCAAAGGTAATTTGTAAACACTTTGCATAGGGTAGTGATGATTGTTGCCTATTGAGGTCGTTGAACCGTCTTCAATTGAGATAACAGAAATACCAACATTTGCTTTGTATTTAGAAATAATGTTAAGAAATGCGTCAACTAAGGCATTCTTAGCAATGGTCGTGTCATAATTTTGACCAGAAGATTTATAAATAAAAATAGAAAAACTGAGAAGTAAACAAATTAACCGCATCGTATTAATAGGCTAAAGTGCGCTGATGGATAAGCTTGTTTTAAAATAAACCGTTTAACTCAGCTTCAATTTTATTGATCACGAAGTTGGCATCGGTACTATCACTTTCAAAATCTAATTCATCAATATCTAAAATAATTAATTTACCAGTTTTGTAAGTCGAAATCCAAGCCTCATAACGTTCGTTCAATCTTTTCAAATAATCAAGTCTGATACTGTCCTCATAATCTCTGCCACGTTGTTGTATTTGTTTAACAAGTGTAGGAATTGAACCACGCAAATAAATTAATAAATCTGGTGGCTGTATCATGCTATTTAAAGAATTGTACAAAGAAATATAATTGTCAAAATCTCTTGTACTCATTAAGCCCATGGCATGCAAATTGGGAGCAAAAATACAAGCATCTTCATAGATGGTTCTATCTTGAATAACAGTTTTGTTACTCTCTCTAATTTTACGGATGTTATTAAAACGCACGTTTAAGAAATAAACCTGAAGGTTGAAACTCCAACGCTGCATATCTTCATAAAAATCGCTGATGTATGGATTGTCGTCCATATCCTCTAACTGAACTTCCCAATTGTAATGCTTAGCAAGCATATTGGTTAGGGTGGTTTTACCACTCCCTATGTTACCTGCTACGGCTATATGCATTGCCTTATTTTGTGTCTTGGCCATTATATTGCAAACTTATTGGTTTTATTCTTAAATATTTATTTTTAAATCAAAATTGTGGAAATCTAAATCAATTTAATTTAATTAACAGATTTAAGAAACGTTAAAACTTTAGTAAAACTTTCTGAAACCAATGATTTCTCTTACCTCGCGAATGGTTTTTAAAGAACTTTCTTGCGCTTTTTCAACGCCTTGTTTCGCAACCTTGCTTAAAAATGAATCATCGTTGATAGTCGATTCAATGCGCTCACGGAAAGGTGCAATGAATAATTCCATATCATCGGCCAATTGTTTTTTCATATCGCCAAATCGAATGTTCCCATCGTAATAACTGCTTTCAAATTGATCGATGATGGTTTGATCGGTAACGAGTTTCATTAAATCAAATAGGTTTTGAACAGCTGCTGGTTTCGCAGAACCAATCTCAGAAGGTTGATCTACAACACTTGTTACCGCTTTCATTATTTTTTTGCGCAATATGTCTGCATCATCACCCATGTAGATATTATCAAATTCGCCAGCACTTTTACTCATTTTTCCGCCACCTGTTAAGCCAGGGATTTTTACCAAATTTTCATTGTAATTAAAGGCTTGTGGTTCCGGAAAATAGTCGACATTATAGAGTCTATTAAAACGGTTCGCAAAGGTGCGCGCCATTTCAAGGTGTTGCTCTTGGTCTTTGCCAACGGGTACTTTAGCGCCTTTATGCAATAGTATATCTGCAGCCATTAAAACAGGATAGGTTAACAAGCCAGCATTTACGTTATCTGGTTGACTGCGGGCTTTTTCTTTGAAAGAAGTCACCCTTTCAAGTTCACCTTTATACGCATTCATGTTCAGAAACATGTAAAGCTCGGTCGTTTCAGGTAAATCGCTTTGTAAATACAGCGCACATTTTTCAGTATCTAAGCCCAAGGCAATGTATTCTGCTAAAACGCGTTTAACCGATTGATGTAAATCTGCTGGGGTAGGATGGGTCGTTAAAGAATGGTAATCGGCAATGAAAAAATAGCACTTAAATTCATTCTGCATTCTTAAAAAATTCTTCACTGCACCAAAGTAATTGCCAAGATGCAATTTACCTGTTGGTCTTATCCCACTTACTACTGTTTCCATTTTTCTTCTATTTTTACCGTTATGCAAAAGTATGTTTTCCGTTTCATTCGTGCAATGATGAAACAATTAATTCCTTGTAATAACCATTCTTCTCGAGCAAGGAACTGTGATTTCCTTGTTCAATAATTTCACCTTTATCCATTACCAATATATTGTCGGCATGTTTTATTGTAGATAATCGGTGAGCTATAACGATACTAGTTTTTCCCTTTAATAATTCTAAGGTAGCCTTTTGTATAATCAATTCCGTTTCGGTATCAACTGATGAAGTGGCCTCATCGAGTATTAAAACCGAAGGATTGAAAACCATGGCACGTATAAATGAAATTAATTGCCTTTGACCTAATGATAAAGTGTTACCACGTTCCATCACATGGTAATGGTATTGCCCTGGCAATTGTTCAATAAAATAATTGGCACCAATTTTTTCGGCAGCTTCTATGATCATGGCTTCTGTAATTTCTTCTTGATACAAGCGTATGTTATCTATAATGCTTCCACTAAATAAAAACACATCTTGTAAAACCACTGCCATTTGACGCCTTAAAAAATGCAATTCAAAGTCGAACTGCGATACGCCATCAATTTTAATTTGTCCTTTATTAATGGTGTAAAGGCGACTTAATATATTAATGATTGATGACTTACCAGCACCAGTGGCACCAACAATGGCAAGCATTTGTCCTGGTTCAATTTTAAAGCTTACATCTTTCAATACATAAGCTTCTTCATTGTAGGCAAACCAAACATTTTCAAAGGCAATATGGCCATCAAGTTTTTTAGTAAGCGTACCTTGGTCTTTTTCTAAGGTATCGTTTTCTAATAATTTGAATATACGCTCTGCAGCAACAATGCCCATTTGTATATTATTGAAACGGTCGGCCAATACTCGTATAGGGCGAAAAAACATGTTGATGTATAAAATAAAAGCCGTGATGGTTCCAAAATCAAACAATTGTTCACCAACTATTTTTCGGGTTCCCCACCAAACCAATAAGCCAAGAGAGATAGAGGTTATAACCTCTATAACAGGAAAAAAGACGGAGTAATACAAGACACTTCTATCATTGGCCTTGTAGTGTTCACTATTGATCTTATCAAAGCTTTCAGAGACCGATTTCTCTTGATTAAATATCTGAACCAACTGCATACCTGTAATGTGCTCTTGCACGAAAGTATTGAGCTTAGCTACAGCCGTTCTTACATCTTCAAAAGCGCCTTTAATTTTAATGCGAAACAAATGCGATGCATAAAATAAAAGTGGCAAAACACTCAAGGCAACCAAGGTTAATTGCCAATCGATAACCAACATAAAGATAGTTATTGTGATAATCTGTAAGATATCACCAATAATGGTTATCAATCCTTCTGCGAATAATTCTGCTAAGGTCTCTATATCTGTTACCGCCCTGGTAACCATTGTGCCAACGGGCGTTTTATCATGAAAACTAAGTCTGCTATTTATCAAATGACTAAAGACTTTTAATCGCAATTTTTTTACAACTTGTTGCGCAATCCAGCCTGTAATGTACTCATTAAAAAACTGAAGTATGCCACTCAAAAAAATTAGTAAAAGTATCCATAAACAGATAATAGTAAGTCCATTTAAATCGCCATTGCCAGCATATTTATTAATCGCCATTTCTATCAGCCATGGACGCATCGGAGAAAGCAATGCAAGCAATATAGTAGTGCTTATTGCAATCCATATTTTCTGTTTGAAATCTGTCGTAAGATTTAAAACCTTTTTTAGTATTGAAAACTGAAATTTTTTATTGGTAGGGTTCGATTGCGTCATTTTGGAAAGCCAGCTGCGAAAATAGAATTTAAAAACTTCAATTAATCAATCTCAACATTTTAATTCTTAGATAAAATCATATCATTTACGATATCAATTAACGAAAATAATTTAAATTTAAGTGACATTCTGTACCTTTGGCATAAGTATTGAAAATATACTATTACAATTATATGCAATTTACTAAGAACTCGCTTTTTGGCGGTAGAATAGAGGGTGACGATGCCGAAGGAGGAGACCTATTTCCACTATTTTCTCAACAAGAAGAAAATGAAAGCAATAAACAAGTAGTACCCGAAAGTCTGCCAATTTTACCGATTAGAAACACTGTTTTATTTCCAGGTGTCGTATTTCCAATTACAGTTGGCAGAGATAAGTCCATTAAGTTAATTAAGGATGCCAACAAAGGCGATAAAATAATTGGTGTGTTTTCTCAAATCAACCCGAATACTGAAGAACCGGAATTAAAAGACCTCTATACCATTGGTACAATGGCTCAAATTATTAAAATTTTGAGAATGCCAGATGGTAATACCACCGTTATCATTCAAGGTAAAAGAAAAATTAAATTGGGCGAAGAAATAAGCAATGAGCCTTATTTGCGTGCTAAAGTTACACCCATCGAAATAGTTGATGTAAAAAGCGACAAAGAATTGAAGGCTCTGATGAGCAATATCAGAGATACTGCCACAGAGAACATACAATTGTCGCCTAATATTCCAAGTGAAGCTAGTTTCGCCTTGAAGAACATTGACAGCGATAATTTTTTGGTGAGCTTTATTGCATCCAATCTCAATATTTCTGTTGAGGATAAACAAGTTATTTTAAATGCCGAGACACTAAAAGACCGGGCCAATTTGGTCTTCGAACATTTGTTCAAAGAAAATCAAATGTTGCAATTGAAAGAC
This sequence comes from uncultured Bacteroidota bacterium, assembly GCA_903953615.1. Taxonomy (GTDB): domain Bacteria; phylum Bacteroidota; class Bacteroidia; order NS11-12g; family UBA955; genus JABMMZ01. The sequence continues at coordinate 1,832 of CAJBKH010000287.1, read as the reverse complement.
CAAATTCAAAGCAAGGTAAAAATTGATTTAGATAAACAACAAAAAGAGTATTTCCTACACCAACAAATTCGTGCCATTCAAGAAGAATTAGGGCAGGATAGTCCTGATAAGGAAATTGAAAATCTGAGAGACCGCGGTAAAAAGAAAAAATGGTCAAAAGAAATACTTACTGCCTTCAATAAAGAGCTTGATAAATTAATGCGCATTAATCCTGCTAGTCCGGATTATTCTGTGAGTTTAAATTATGCGCAAACTTTATTGGATTTACCATGGGGCGAATACACAAAAGATAATCTTGATTTAAAAAAAGCTCAAAAGGTTTTAGATGCCGACCATTTTGGTTTAGAAAAAGTAAAGCAAAGAATTCTTGAATACCTTGCAGTTATTAAATTAAAGGGTGATTTAAAAAGTCCTATTATTTGTCTTTATGGCCCTCCAGGTGTCGGTAAAACATCATTAGGTCGCAGTATTGCAAAGGCATTGGGACGTAAATATGTGCGCGTATCGTTAGGTGGCTTGCATGATGAGGCGGAGATCCGTGGACATAGAAAAACATACATCGGAGCCATGCCAGGCCGAATTATTCAAAATTTAAAGAAAGTAAAATCGGGTAATCCCGTTTTTGTATTAGATGAAATTGATAAAGTGGGCAATGATTTTAGAGGCGATCCTTCTTCTGCTTTGTTGGAGGTATTGGATCCAGAACAAAACACCACATTCCACGACAACTATTTGGAATTAGACTATGACTTAAGCAAAGTAATGTTCATTGCGACAGCGAATTCTCTAGATACCATTCAACCAGCTTTGCTAGATAGAATGGAAATCATCGAATTGAGTGGTTATACAGTTGAAGAAAAAATTCAAATAGCTCAAAAGTATTTGATTCCGAAACAGCGCACCATGCATGGTGTAAAAACCAATCAATTTAAATTAAGTGATCGTGTTTTAGAGAGTGTGATTGAAGAGTATACACGTGAGAGTGGTGTTAGAAATCTTGAAAAGAAAATTGCTTCATTGGTGCGTCATAAAGCAATGAAAATTGCCTCTGATGAAAACATGGAAGTAAGCATGACCATCGAAGAAATGCAAAAAATCTTAGGTGCCGAAAAGATGGACAAAGAAATTTACCAAGACAATGAAACAGCAGGGGTGGTAACTGGTTTAGCATGGAGTCCTGTAGGTGGTAGTATATTATTCGTAGAAAGCACATTGACCCGCGGAAAAGGCGGTATGATATTAACTGGTAAATTGGGAGATGTAATGAAAGAGAGTGCAACGACTGCAATGACCTTCTTAAAAGCCAATGCCGATTATTTGAATATCGATTATAAAGTATTCAATCAATGGGATGCGCATATTCACTTCCCAGCAGGTGCCATTCCTAAAGACGGTCCAAGTGCTGGTATTACCATTTTAACTTCATTGGCCTCATTGTATACCCAACGCAAAGTAAAACCTTTCTTGGCCATGACTGGCGAGATAACCTTAAGAGGACGGGTATTGCCAGTTGGTGGCATTAAAGAAAAAATATTGGCAGCTAAAAGAGCTGGCATTACAGAAATTATCATGTGCCATGAGAATCAAAAAGATGTAGAAGATATTCCGCAACAATATCTTAAAGGTGTTAAGTTTCATTATGTAGGCAGAATGCTAGAAGTCTTAGATTTAGCATTAATGGACGAGAAGGTTGCAAAGCCGTTGAACATGGAAATCTTGAAAGAGGAAAAAAATTAATCACTTAATTTTTGCAAAAAAATAATAAGAATGGCAACCCAATGGGTTGCCATTCTTATTTAATAAATTTACTACGGATATTATAAATTACCTTC
>CAJBKH010000286.1 GCA_903953615.1 uncultured Bacteroidota bacterium | reverse complement strand
ATGCTATTATTTTTTCAGCACAACAAGGGTCCGAAATGCGAACACTTTTTAAAGAAGCCTTCAATAAATATTCAGTAAACGAAAACAGAATGCTTCGCTATGCAGATAGGAGAGGAAAAAAAGAAAGTTTTATGAAATACTTCAAGTCAGTTACAAATTAAAGAAAAAATAAAAAGATACTGCCCAATGAAAAGCATTCATGAAATAAATTTTACCCCCAACAAAAAATGCGACCCGAAAGTCGCATTTTTTATTTAAAATATTACTCAATCCTACTTTACTTCCAAAGCTTGCTTAATTAATAAAATAATATAAGCGCGGTGTTCTTTGGTATCGCCAGTTGAGGTTACTAAGGCGGTTTGCATTTGCTTTTGTATGCTCTGCAATTGCGCTGTTACCTTGGCTTTCGATAAGTTGTCGTAGAAAGGCGATTCTAAGGCCATGGCCAAATAGCCAATGTATTCTATCTGTAAATTCTGACGGTAGGTGTTTACAGTAGTGGCTAAATCGGCTTGGAAAATGGCGTTGGTTAAGTCTTTCATCATTTCGCCTAACTCATATTTATTGCCATACAATTTGCTGTCGTTTAAACGCTCTAATGTGCTTGGGTGCAATAAATGCATTAACACCGAACGTTGGATGTTCAATACCCTGTCGTGTAATTTTGGATCTTCGCCCGCGCTAAAGAAATTAAAGCCTCTGCGCTGGGTTTGTAAATAAGCCGCCAATTCGGTTGGTACTTCTAATGCGGTTGGTGCAAATACCAAATCGGTTAAAGCTTTCATAGCTGCCTTTTGGGTTTCGTATGGTACGGCTGTATAAGGCTTCACAGGGCTGTTTTGGTTGCTAAAGCTTCTATCAACATATACACCGCCTATATAACGCGACATAACGCCTGCTTGCACGCCCCACTCGCCTGTTAATACGGCATAACTGTTTTTTAATTCTTGGAAACTTCTATTGCCCTTGCCATACTCGCTCAATAAATTGCCTTGCAAGGTTTTAATCAAGGCTATGCGTTCTTTGGCATAGGTTACGGCATCGTTACTCATATCGCCAATCATCACACGTGGGTCGATGGCTTTACCAGGACTGCGCATATCATCGGCATCATTACCAAACAACAAATCAGGTTCGGTGCTGCGCATTAATATTTTTTCTCTGCGCGCCACATCGGCTGCTGCATCGCTCTCTTCGTAATACCCAAACTCAATGGCCCATAAATCATACGGTCCTGGCTTATCGGTATAGTATTGGCATTTCACGCCTTTTTTATTGCTAAAGTTAACCGCAGGATAATCCATCACACTGCCAATTAAACCTTCGGCACTGGTTTTATAAACATCGTACAATTCAGTTGGCGAATGCAATTGCGTAGCTTTCATGTTGTGGTTCAAACCCAGGGTATGCCCTACTTCGTGTAACACCAAATAGTACAAAGATTCTTTTAAATAATTATCTACTTCTACTTGGTTGGCACCTTGCATGGCCAGCATTTGTAGGCCCAATAAATTTTGTGTGTGTAAATGATCACCCGCTTCACATGCTGCATGGTTACCTTCTGCTATTTCTGTAGTCAACCAATCCATACCGGCTTTGTCAAATACTTTTTGTGATTTCAAACGGTTGGTTAAAAACACCCATTCGAACATAATATCGGCACCTAATATTTCACCGGTGCGCGGGTTCACAAAGCTAGGACCATAACCACCAAATGGCGGCTCAGGACTGCTGGTCCAACGCAATACATTGTAGCGAATATCGCCTGCATCCCAAGTGGCAGTATCGGGTTGTTCGAATATTTGAATCGCATTTTTAAAACCTGCTTTTTCAAAAGCCATGTTCCACTGCAAAATGGCCGCCTTAATGGTTGGGCGCAATTCTGTAGGGGTTGTATTTTCTATCCACCAAGTAATAGGTTTTACTGGTTCTGATAAAGCAGCTGTTTTGTCTTTTTTCTCCAATCTCCAACGGTGTATTAAATCTTTAAAGTTAAGCGCGTTGGTAGTGGTCATGTCGTTCACTTGGGTCATAAAATAACCAATGCGCGGATCGTCTTGGCGGGCTTGGAAACCATCATCGGGCATGGCAATAAAACTGTGTTGCAATAAAATTTCAACGTATCTACCATCGGCAATGGCAGCACTTCCAGTACCTCTTGAGGCAGGATCATCATAAACATATTTAACGACCACATCGGTATTTTCAGGATAGTTTTTAATGGTTTGGTAGCGCGTTTTGCTGCGACTCAACATACCCAAATTAAAACCAGGTCCGAAAGAAGGGGTTTTGATTTGGTACAAGGTTTCGCTCAATAAAATATTATCGGCTTCAATTAAGTATTCACCTTTGGCCTCGTCGGTAGCCACAATTTTTTCGCTGGCCATTACCGCATTGGTAACATTGGCATCGGCCGCTTTCGAAATATTGTTAGACTTGTCGAAATAGTAATTGGTGTTCACCGCAGTAAATTCTAACTGGCTATAGTATTTAGAAATTTTAAATACTTTGTTATCGCGGAAAGTGCCTTTGTTATGACCAGTAGTTGAGTTACCATTCTCTACATAACTGAAATAAATAAACTCTTTGTTAAGTTGGTCTTTTTTAATCAGCATCATTAAGTTGCCGTTTACAGTATCGCGGTAAAGGGTAAACAAACCGTCGATTTTTTTGCAGCGCTTTACCTTGTCGGCAATGGTGGCTGTAGCGGCTGCAGGCTTAGGTGCTTCTGCAGGGGTTTTATCGTCTTTTTTCTGAGCGAATGCAGTGGTGCTAACCATGGTGCATGCTAACAAAACGAGTAGTTGATTTTTTTTCATACGCGTATTTCTAATTCAATTAGGACGCGCAAAATAATACAAAACCACAATAAAATTGGTTTTAAGCCCTCGTTATAGGGATAAAAAAGAAAACTTATTCGATTAAATGATTTGTGGGGTTTGCTGGAAAATGTAATACACCAAAATGGCCAACACCGTAATGCCCAACATGGCAATGGGTACTAACCAGGTTTTTTTATTGCCATAAATTATGGCCAAACCCGCATAGATTAATAACAAGGGCCAGAATTTAAACAACACATCCCAATCGAAATTTAACAAATCGAAATTGCGAAGTAAGAGCATTGCACCCAAGATGGTTAATACTAAACCGGCTGTAAAATTTTGGTTCTTCATGCGTTGTTATCTTTGTTGTTTTTATTTTTTTGAAAAATTAAGCCTAGACCCATGATCACCAAAATGGCAGGCCATAATTTTTCGATGTTAAAGGCTTTTACCAAATTGTTCAAGAGCAACAAGGCACCACCGCTAATCAGTATCAAACCAAAAATGGTGCGACTGCTATCGGGGGTTTCGCTATCGCCTAAATCGGCTTGTTGAAAACTGTTAAAGCCATTGTCGGTATTCACGGTTTGTTGGGCGTTGTTGTTATCGAATTCGAATGGTGCTTTTGGAATCACCACCAACAGTATTAAATAAATAAAAAACCCGCCACCGCCTGCTAATAGCAAGGCGACAAAGGCAAAGCGAAATACGATGGGATCGACATTGAAATAATCGCCCAAGCCTCCACAAACACCGCCTACCACTTTGTTGGTTCTGCTTCTGTTTAATTTCTTGTTCATTTGATTTATACAAACTTATATAAGTTTTTTGTTGTTACATACATTTTAGAATTATTTTTGCCGATATGTTAAAGCAAATCATCGAATGTGTGCCTAATTTCAGTGAAGGCAATGACCCCCATATTATTAAACAAATTACCAATGCCATAGAAAGTGTTGAAGGCGTTATGCTCTTACACGTAGACATGGGCAAGGCCACCAATAGAACGGTTGTAACCTTTGCTGGCGAACCACAAAAAGTGGTAGATGCTGCTTTTCTTGGCATACAAAAAGCTGCAGAATTAATTGATATGCGCACCCACAAAGGCGAGCATCCACGCATGGGCGCTACCGATGTTTGTCCTCTAGTACCTGTAAGCGGTATTAGCATGGCCGATTGCGCAGCTTGGGCCATTAAACTAGCAGAACGCGT
>CAJBKH010000285.1 GCA_903953615.1 uncultured Bacteroidota bacterium | reverse complement strand
GGCAATATTTTGCACGAGATAAATCATAAAAATGCCTATGATTTATATGTAGACTATTTAGGTAAGTACTCTGATGACTTGCCTGGTTCAGCATTACTTTTCCCTTTGGCATTGCAAGTTGAGAACAGTGATGTGCCATTGGTAAGAACAATCTTATCTGTCGACAAAGTTAATAAGACCATGACCTTTGCTGGTGATATGCCTGAGAATACCCCTGTGCGGTTTATGACGGCCAATTTTGATAATTTAATTGATGCCGCAGGGAAGGCCGCTAAGTTTGCCCAAATAAACTTGGCCAAACCAGTTGAGTTTGCCCTTTTAATAAGTTGTGTTGGACGAAGAATAGTACTTGAAAAAAGGATTGAAGAAGAATTAGAAGTCGTGTCATCGGTGTTTAAAAACGAGGTGCCTATTTCAGGGTTTTATTCTTATGGAGAACTTTCACCATTGCAAGGAGAATCGGAATGTAGGTTGCACAATCAAACCATGACCATCACCACTTTTTCTGAATTGTAAACGTAGAAAGTATGCACAAGCTCCTAAAACGTCAAATTGCGAAGTATTTACCTGATGTTAGTTTAAATGAAGAAGGGTTTGAAAGTTTTTTATCTGCGATTAGTGAATCGTATAAATCTTTTGAACGTGATAAAGAATTATCGAGTCATGCTTTTAATTTGAGTGAAAACGATTACAACGCAATCAATCAACAATTGGTTGATGAGATAGATTCGAGAAAAATATCAATTGCAAAATTGAAGGAAACCATCATGCAAATTGATAGTGAAACAGATTTTGAAGATACCCAAGATGATATTGTCAGCATTGCAGAGTATGTAAGGAAAACAGTTGAACAACAGCGCGAGTTTGAAGGTCAATTGTTGCAGTATAGCAAGCGCATGACCTCATTGATTTCAAGTTTACATTCTGGTATTTTATTAGAGAATGAAAACAGAGAAATTGTATTGACCAATGAAATTTTTATTGAAATGTTTGGCATACCTGCTCGCCCTTCCGAGCTAATAGGATTGGATTGTTCTAAAATGGCTGATCAAACAAAACCAATGTTTAAAGATGGTGATGGTTTTGTGAAAAGGGTAGACGAACTGTTAAAGAAAAAAGAATTAGTAACAGGCGATATTATAGAGCTAGCGGATGGCAGATGGTTTGAAAGAGATTTTATTCCAATTTTTGTTGAATCTGAATTTAAAGGCCATTTGTGGAGTTATATAGATATAACAGAAAAAAATAAAATTTTGACTGCCATTGCTGAGAATGAAGCAAAAAGTAAACTAATCATGAATTCGGCACTCGATGCGATTATTACCATCGATGAGATGGGTTGCGTTTTATTGTGGAACCCACAAGCCGAAAAAATATTTGGATGGAAAGAAGCGGAAGTAATTGGAAAATTGATATCGGAGATTATTATTCCTGAGCGTTTAAGAGCATCGCATGAAAAAGGCATGGCCCATTACAGGGCCACTTCTGAAGGGCCAGTCTTGCAAAAAATAATTGAGCTGCCAGCCATGCACAAAAATGGAAGTGAGTTTCCAGTTGAACTCTCCATTGCACCAATTTTCCATGGCAATAAAGTGTTTTTCTGTTCTTTTATTAGAGATATTTCTGAACGTAAACGTTCTGAATTGGCGCTGGCAACGAGCGAACAAAAATACCGAAGTATCATTGCCAACATGAACCTTGGTTTGTTGGAGGTCGACGAAGAAGACAGGATTCAATTTTGTAATCAAAGTTTTACAGATATATCGGGTTATGCAATTGATGACATTATGGGTAAAAAGGCGTCGGCTATATTTGCATCTGAGAAAGGTCAACAAGTTATATCTGATAAAAATGAGCAGAGGAAATCTGGCAAATCGGATAGTTTTGAATTAGAGATTATCAACAAAAAGGGAGAAAATAAATGGTGGCTAATCAGTGGTGCGCCCAACTATAACGATAGTGGCGAAATTATTGGTTCGATTGGAATTCACTTGGATATTACCAAACAAAAAAGATTAGAACAACAATTAGGCGCAGCACTTATAAAAGCACAAATTGCTTCGGAGGCGAAACAAACGTTTATTGCCAATATGAGTCACGAAATACGCACACCTTTAAATGCAATTATTGGCATGGTGCGCGAATTGGGAAGAGAGAAACTAACCAAGACCCAGAATATCTATGTAGAGAACAGCGAAAAAGCGGCGAAACATTTGTTGAGCATGGTGAACAATATTCTCGATATTTCTAAAATAGAAGCCGGTGAAATTGTTTTCGAAAACAGTGAATTTAGCTTAGTGGCCTTGGTCGAAATGGTGGAAAATATTCTTGAGATTCAAGCACAAGAAAAAGGTTTACAATGTATTTGTAATTTAGCACCAGATATTAAACCAGTTTTAATAGGCGATAGCAGCAGAATAAGACAAGTATTAATTAATTTAATTGGCAATGCCATAAAGTTCACCGACAAAGGAATGGTGAAATTAGAAGTTAAGGTTATCAATTCTATCGACAATAAACAAAAACTCAATTTTAAAATCGAAGATACCGGCAGGGGCATGAGTCCTGAGTTTTTGAAAACAATTTTTGATAAATTTTCAAGAGAACAATTGGTTAATTCTAAAAAAATTGAGGGTACTGGCTTAGGTATGCCTATCACCAATGAGCTAATTAATTTAATGGGCGGTTCATTAAATGTTAAAAGTATCCTAGGCGAGGGCACCATTGTTGAATTTGAATTGGAGTTAAAGGTTGGCGATTCTTCTAATATCTTGGGTCCAAGCGATACAATTACCCAAAACAATTTAAGCGGACTACATTGCTTATTGGTAGAAGACAATGAAATGAACAGGTTAATTGCAGGTAAAAGTTTAAAGTTTTTTGGATGCAATGTAACAGAGGCGGGCGATGGGGCAGAAGCTATTGAACTGTTAAAGAAGAATACGTATCAATTTGTTTTAATGGATATTCAAATGCCTGTAATGGACGGCCTAGAGGCAACGAAATACATTCGCAAGCAATTAAAGTTAAGTATTCCAATAATTGCTTTAACTGCCAATGCTTTTAAAAGCGATATTGATGCCTACTTAGCCATCGGAATGAATTCTTATGTCAATAAGCCATATGAAGAACAAGCGCTATACCATGTGATCACAGAGGTATTGGGACCACAGATTTTAGAAAAATTAGAACGTAAAGGCAGCGAGGATGCATTGGACTACGACTTATCTAAAATCATTGAGATAAGCCGTGGTGATAAAAGTTTTGTGGCAAAAATGATTAACTTGTTTGTTAGCCAACTCAGTGCCTTTTTACCTGAATTAAAGCAAGCACAATTAAATTCCGAGTTTCTGAAAATTGGAAAAATTGCCCATCAATTAAAACCGGGCATCGAAACCATGCAAATAAAGCATTTGATTCCCCTCGTATTGATAATGGAGCGCGAAGGTTTAGCTGAACAGCCTGATGTAAAGTTATTATTCCAAACGATGAATGAATTCGAAGCCATTTCTCTAAAAAACATCCAAGCGTTAAGTTTAGAGATTGAAAATTGAATTTTTTTAATCCACAACTATTCTACATTTTGCAAAAATTCCAATAAATGGACAGATTCTAAAGTATTGAAATTTGCAATATGCTGAAAATCAATAGTATATAGTTTGGCATTGCTTTGGTGTTCAGTGTTCAAACAAATTATGGAATTCATAAAGGATCAAACAGTTCAAACCAGGGGTTTTCTTCTTATGCTAACCCTAATCGTAGGTATTTTCAAAATTTCTGGCAGCGTTATTACAGCCAATTGGCCCTGGGTAGGTATACTATCTGTGTTCGCGGTTTTGTTTGCCGCTTCAGAAATTTATTTTTTTCAATTTAAGAAAAAGGCAGGTAAACGAATGAACATGAAAGGGAAATTCGGCCTCTAAAGATATATAGTGTGATTGTAATTATTTATCGGTTATTTAAAAGCTGTTTTTGTGATTAACAGCTTTTAAATAATTGATTATTTAAAACAACAAAAAACAACAATGGGAGTATTAGCATTTATTACGGTTTATTCAGTGCTGTTGGTATGCATGTTAATTATATTAATTGCTATCTACCATTTTTCAAATTGGCGTACTGAAGCTAAAGAAATTGTAGAAAGAGAATCTTCTTTATTTGAGACTACTAATACCAACAACAAAGTATACATGCTAAAAAATTAAACTAAACAATATGAGAAATTATACACTACAATCGGCTTATTATTCTAAATCGCAAGGTATAGAAAAAACAAAGCTAATTTTCATGAACTTGCTTTTTCCGCAATACACCAAATGGGAATTGTACCAAATGAAAAACATTAACGGTCATGTTTACAACGTTTACATACAAACCAATAAATTAACTGGTAAGGTCCGTTACAAAAAATCGAAAGCCAAGTTTGTTAATAAGTTGATTCGCCACCAATAATTAAAGCGACACCGCTTTCCCAACTTCCAACTTTAACTACCTATGGATTGCGATGTTTTCAAATTGTTGCTTAATTGAATTTGAAAAACGACTGTAAATCAATTAAAAATTAGGTATACAGTTAATCACTATTTTTTCATCTTTAATAGGGTGGATGAACGCAATTTGAAAGGCGTGTAAACAGATCGATTTATTCTTTAACACTTGAGGGGCCCCATATTTTAAATCACCTACAATGGGTGTTTTATTATAGGCTAGCTGCGCCCTTATTTGGTGAAAACGGCCTGTAATGGGATTCACCAACAATAGACATTGATTCTTTTCTCTTAATTCAAGAACCTTGTATTTCAGCACCGACTCCTTGCTATTCTCAACTGCTTTGTTAAAAACATCGGCCTTTTTTGTCTGACTGTTTTTTCTTAAAAAATTTCTTAATTCTTTTTCGGGTTCAGCAGGTATACCATTCACCAATGCCATATAGGTTTTGGTAATCTTATCCTCTCTAAAGAGTTCATTCATTTTCGATAAGCCCTTGCTCGTTTTTGCCAATACCACAACACCACTCACAGGACGGTCGATGCGGTGAATAACCCCACAAAAAACATTGCCAGGTTTTTGATCTCTTTTTTTAATATATGCTTTAACTAATTCTGATAAAGGAATATCACCCGTTTCATCGCCCTGAACCAAAATGCCACTGGGTTTATTAACAGCGATTAAGTGGTTATCCTCGTAAAGAATGCTAGCTTGAATGTCCATTAGATAATATTGACTTCTGGTTCTAAGTTTATGCCATAGGTTTGTTGAACACTTTCGATAATGTCCATGGCTAGCTGATAAACCTCGTTGCCATTGGCTTCTCCATAGTTTACCAATACCAATGCTTGTTGGGCATGGCTACCAGTATTGCCGACGCGCTTACCTTTCCATCCACATTGCTCTATCAACCAGCCTGCAGGCACTTTTACACCTTCGCTGTTAGGATAGCCTTTGATACTAGGAAATTTTATTTTTAAAGCTTCAAATTGTTCAATAGAAATGGTCGGATTTTTAAAGAAACTACCACTGTTGCCCAATACCTTAGGGTCGGGGAGTTTGCTCTGACGAATGGCAATAACAGCATTGCTCACATCCTTTATACTGGCCAATTCAGGTGCAATGTTTTGTTGCTCTAAAATGGCTTTAATGTCGCCATAATCAATATTTATTTTGTGTTTTTTAGTTAAGCGAAAAGTAACGGAATAGATAAAATACTGTCCCTTCTTTTTTCTTTTAAAAACACTCTCGCGGTAGCCAAACTCACAGTCAGCTTTACTGAAATTTTCGATTGCCAAAGTTTCTAAATTAATAGCTTCAAGCGTTTCGAAAACTTGTTCTATTTCCATGCCGTAAGCACCAATGTTTTGCATGGGCGCTGCACCAATGGTGCCCGGTATCAATGATAAATTCTCTATGCCGCCCCAATGATGGTCGACACAATGCATCACAAATTCATGCCAATTCTCGCCACTATAAGCTTTAATATAAACATGTTCATCCGTTTCCTTTTCAATTTGAATGCCTGTGATTTTATTTAAAATAACGGTGCCATCATAATCTTTAGTTAATAATAAATTACTGCCACCACCAATGAATAAATGCGGTTCGTTTTCACTTTCAATTAGCGCCTGTTTGAATTCTGCGAACGAATGAACTTCCGCAAACTGCTTAGCTTTAACCGCTAGTCCAAAAGTATTATAGGGTTTGAGTGAAATATTGTTTTGTAAGACCATTGAATCGATTCAAAATTAATTATATTTTACTTCAATCGGGTATTCAGACAAAAAATAAAAATTGACATACTATTAATTGTTCTTACTTTATTTATTTAAAATTTATAATTAAATTGAATATGTTTGTTGTTTATAATCAAATCAATGAAATTTATCTTAACCCTATTGTTATTAGTCGTTTTAAAGTTGACGCACGCGCAAGTAAATATTGGCAGTAATACTTTTCCAAAAGTATACGATCAGTTAGTTTACAGAAGTTATAATATGAATGCCTATATTAATTTAGGCGATAGTGGTGCCAATGCGTTTTGGGACTTCAGCAGTTTTAATTTAT
>CAJBKH010000284.1 GCA_903953615.1 uncultured Bacteroidota bacterium | reverse complement strand
GATAGCACCCATGCTGTAGACATAGAAAGTGAATCCATCGATTATTTATTAGCACAATTAGATCCACACAGCAGTTATATTCCACCTGAGCTTTCGGAACAGAGTGCGCGACAGGTGTCAGGCAAATACGAGGGCTTGGGTATAGAGTACATTATTTTCAAAGACACTATTTTTATTAATAATGTTTCGCCTAATGGTCCGGCTGAGCGCGCAGGCATAGTAGCGGGCGACCGTTTGATTAAGGCCAATGGGAAACAATTAACCGATAGTTTAAGCAGTAGTAAAATTTCTCAAGCCCTGCAAGGCGAGCCCAATACCAATGCCGAGTTGACGATTTATAGACGCAATGGTAAAAAGGCGTTTAATGTTTCGGTGGGTAGACAAACCATTGTGATGAACAGCTCTGAAATTTATTACATGGTGAATGGCACGCTCGGTTATATTAAAATCGACCGCTTCAGTGGCAGTTCGCACCAACAGTTTTTAACAGCATTGAAAGCACTGCAAAGTCAAGGCATGAAAGATTTAATCCTCGACTTGCGCAACAACGGTGGTGGTTTATTAAGCGAGGCTACTAGCATTGCGAATGAGTTTTTAGAGAAGGATGATTTAATAGCCTTTACCAAAGGGCTGCATAGAAACAGAACAGAATACCGCGCCAATGGCAATGGCAGTTTTAAAACTGGTAAACTCATTTTACTAATTAACCACAATACCGCTTCGGCCAGCGAAATCTTAGCCGGGGCTTTACAAGACAATGATAGGGCAGTGGTACTCGGCAATCGCTCGTTTGGCAAAGGGCTGGTGCAAGAACCTTACCGCTTAATGGATGGTTCTACCTTGCGTTTAACAATTGCAAGATACTATACCCCAAGTGGCCGCAGTATACAAAAACCTTATACGGGTAATATTACAACCTATAGAAACGAGATTTATACCCGCAATAATTTAGATGACACTTTAGAACCAGCTTTGGATTCTAATTTAATTAAAACGTATTTTACCAGGAATGGCCGCGTATTAACTGCAGGTGGTGGGGTTCGACCAGACATCATCCTACACGATACCACGGCCGATTCAACAGAAATAGAAATGTTGTTACCAGGCTTGTTTTACAGCCATGTGTTTGATGTTTATTTATTAGATGCCATGCACAAGGAACTTGGTTTTGTAAAACAAAATTTTAAATCGATTCGCATTTTTGATGAGAGTTACCGTGTTTCTGAAACCAATATTAAGAACCTGATTCGTTTGGCCAAGACTTTACCCTATTTAAAAAAGTTAGAATATTCGGCAAAAACAGCGGCTGTTATCAGAAAGCATTTGAAATCTGCCATTGCCAATCGAATTTTTGGCGAAGTTGGAAATTCGATGGTGATCAATATGGAAGAGGGTATTTTCTCGAAAAGTTTGGAGGTTTTAAAGAAATACAACGCCCTTTTAAACATTGGCAAACAAAAAGGAAGTAGTTTTGACTATTAATAAAATAAAAATGGCCTTGGGTGGTTCTAATGTTTGCTTAAACAATCTTTTCTTTTTCTAAATTGTTGCATTAAATAGAACCTGTCAATTCCACAATTCCAATGTTTCAATCCGTCACCAGTCAACTACCCATGATCTACAGAATAATTACCATCTTAATCCTTTTAGTGTTGTTTGATACTTACGCTTTCCAAACCATCAAAACCCTTGTGGCCGATGTAACACCGCAGGTGCGTAAAATTACCTATATCAGTTATTGGGGCCTTAGTGCCGCTTTATTATTGCTATTGGCATTAAGTATAACAGGTCAATTTGCAAATGCAAGTCGTGCGTTTATCATCTTTACCCGCGGATTATTTTTTGCTGTCATTGTTGCCAAGGTATTAATGATAGTACCCTTGTTAATTGAAGATGTCTATAGAATATTCAATAAGGTATATACTTTGTTATTTGGTAGCGAAAGCGGTGGCGATGTGAATTCTGAATTTTTTATTTCGCGTAAAAAATTCATTTCACAAGTGAGTGCCGGTATCGGTGGCTTAACGGTTGCAGGTTTAAGTTATGGTGTAATGAAAGGCGCTTATGATTATAAATTGCACCGCAAAACCATTGGATTAAAACAACTGCCTAATAATTTTAACGGCTTAACCATTGGTCATATCAGCGATATTCACAGTGGCAGTTTTTGGGATTTGAAAGCAGTTGAAAAAGGCATTCGTTTATTAATGGCGCAAAAGCCCGATGTTATTTTCTTCACAGGCGATTTGGTAAATGATATAGCCGACGAAATGACGGATGAGTTGATACACTTGTTCTCGCAGGTAAAAGCACCAATGGGCGTCTACAGTTGTTTAGGTAACCATGATTATGGCGACTATTACAATTGGCCAGACAAGCACATAGATCCACCTTTTGCGGGGGCTAAATCAAGCAAAGAACACATGACCCCAATGCAGGCTGTTAACCTCGATAAGTTAATGGATGTGCACAAACGCATGGGTTGGAACTTATTAATGAATGAGCACCGCATTCTAGAGCGTGGCGAAGATAAGATTGCAATTTTAGGCATTGAAAACTTTGGAGCTAAAGGTAGATTCCCTAAATATGGTAAAATGAAAAATGCCCATGCGGGTACAGAAGGCATTGCTACTAAACTCTTGTTGTCGCACGATCCAAGCCATTGGGAATACGAGGTACTTAAGAAGTACCAAGACATTAGTGTGATGTTCGCTGGCCATACGCATGGCGCGCAATTTGGTATCGAAACGGCTAAGTTTAAATGGAGTCCGGTAAAGTACATTTACAAACAATGGGCTGGTTTATATAGTCAGAACGACCAACACTTATATGTTAACCGTGGTTTTGGTTTCTTGGGGTATCCTGGTCGTTTGGGTATTCGTCCTGAAATCTCTATACTTACTTTAAGCAATGTTTAAATAAATTGGGTGAATTGTAAGGCGTTTTTTCGTTGAATAAGTGGCACATTCGCAGCCTGCAAGAGTGTACAATTTATTTGACAAATTTTATTTTTTTAAAATAATGGTCCAAAATAGGACTGTTTCATGGGTGGTCGATTTTCGAAATTGAAAATGTAAACCGTTGGTATCATTGAGATTTATTGATTCCTTTATAAAATATTTGAACTTGTGTTTAAATAATTCCGAAAAAATTGTATTATCTTTGTAAAACAATTTACCAACTTCTTATTAATACAATGACTGCTCAAAAGAAAAGAATTCTATTTGTGTCATCCGAGATGACACCTTACTTAAACGAATCGCCAGTCTCTGCTGTTGCTCGTTTTCTTCCCCAAGCTATTCAAGAGAAAGAAAATGAGATAAGGGTTTTGGTTCCGCGCTTTGGTGTAATCAATGAAAGAAGAAACCGTTTGCACGAAGTTGTAAGACTTTCGGGTATCAACATTTCTATCGATGACAATGACAATCCCCTGCTTATTAAAGTCGCTTCGATTCCAGAGGCGCGCATGCAGGTTTACTTTTTAGATAACGAAGATTATTTTCACCGCAAGTTTGTATTCAAAGATGAGAAGGACAAATTTTTTGCGGATAACGATGAGCGTACCATTTTCTTTTGCAAAGGTGTTTTAGAAACCGTTAAGAAATTGGGTTGGGCGCCAGATATTATCCATTGTCAGGGTTGGATGACCAGTTTGATTCCAGTGTATTTGAAGACTTTATACAAAGACGAGCCCGTATTCAAAAGTGCAAAGGTGATTTACTCTGTTTTCGAAAATGAATTTAAAGAAGACTTAGGTAAAGATTTTGGTAGAAAAGCCTCTTTAAATGAAATTGACGACAAACATTTTGCAGCTTATGCCAATGGCGATAACAAGAGTTTACACATTGGTGGTATTAAAAATGCCGATGCCATTGTTAACTGTACCGATAAATTAGATCCAGATTTGGAATTATTGCTCAAAGCAAAGCCAAATATGAACCACGATAACAACGAAAATTTAGGCGAAAGGTACTCAGCGTTCTACGAACAAGTATTGGGTTCTGCTAAATAATGTTTTATTTCGCAGTCGCGTGAAATATTCTTTTTTAATTTCTTTTATACTCATCGGCTTTTTTTTTACCTCATGTAAAAAGAAAGCTGATAATGTTTTTCTTGTAAACGAAGGTACCGTTGGCTTCGATGGCAATGGTTATACCGATAGCTTTACAATACTCACTTCAACGATTCGCGAAGACTCTTTAAAGACCGATAGTTTAAGCAACAACCTCATTGGTGTTATCAATGATCCTTTTTTTGGTAATTACCATGCGCGTTCATTCTTTCAATTTAACTTACCTGAATTGGGTAAAGTGATTAGCAGTGGCACTTTAGATTCGGTTGTTTTGTTTATGCAATACACCTCTAAAACGGCTTATTATGGCGACTTGAATTCCGAATTAAGTTTAAATGTTTACGAATTAAATACGGCATTGTCTGCAAGCAATGCGGCTTATTCCAATCAGAATTACGGGTACATTGCAACACCTATTGGTTCTTATACGGGTAAGTTGAAGGTTAACGACAGTATCAAAATAAGAGACTTGGCGAAGAAGGTAACAATAGCGCCAACCCTTGCTATTAAGTTAAGTGCAAGTTTTGCAAATAAATTGTTTAATGCGAATTCAACCGACCTAGCCAGTCAAACAGCTTTCTTGGATTTATTCAAAGGCTTGGTTATTGTGCCGAATACATCGCCTGTTTCGGGCAATGGTGCCATGGCTGCGGTTAATATGTATGCTGCATTTTCTAAAATAAGAGTTTACTATAACGATACGATGCAAAGCGATTTCAAGGTCTTAGATGATTCAAGAAGATTTTCGCAATATTACGTATCGAATCAAAATTCTGAAATCACCAAACAAAAAGCTGCGGGTAAAAAAGCCAACTTTGATACCACCTTTTTGCAATCGATGACAGGCGCAAAAACAAGGATAAGCATTCCTTATTTATTAAAAATTGCAAAGAATAAATCTATATCAGTAGCCAAGGCAGAAATTATTATTCGTCCTGTTGCTGGTTCATATGGCACTACAACACCATTGCCAGCGCGTTTATTGTTGTTGCAACCCCATCCAACCACAGGGTTAAATGCCGGTATCATTGATGCCCTTGCGTTTGAACCATTTTATGGTGGTGCTTATAACGCCACATTGAATGGATACAAATTCAATATTACACGCCACATTCAAAATTTATTCATCGACTATCAGCGTTATGGCAAAGACAATAACAATGGTTTGTTTTTAATTATTCCAACAGATAATCCAATTGCACCATCGCGAATGATGGTGGATACGAGAAAAAAAGGATCCAATCCAGGAATAGAATTTAAACTTTATTATTCCGAACTTTAATCATCTTTAATTGTTAAATTAAAAAATGGAGAACAAAAGAAAGCCTTATCAATTGGTATCGAGAGAATGGAAGAAAGAAGATACCGTTATAAAACTTAAAAATACCGAGATTGGTGGACACAATATTGCTTTAATTGCTGGTCCTTGTGCAGTTGAAAACGAAGATCAAATTTTTACAATTTGTGAGTTCTTAAGCAAGCAAAATATAAAATTACTAAGAGGTGGTGCCTATAAGCCCCGCACTTCTCCCTATTCTTTTCAAGGATTGAAAAAGGATGGTTTGAAGTTGATGCGCAATGCTGCAGATAAATATGGAATGGGTGTTGTTACAGAGGTAATGGATACCAATTTGGTAGATGAAGTTTACCAGTATGCCGATATTTTACAAGTGGGTACACGCAATATGCAAAACTATCAATTGTTAAGAGCCTTGAGTAAAATTGATAAGCCAGTGTTGCTGAAACGCGGCATGAGTAGTACATTAGAAGAATGGTTGTTGGCAGCAGAGTATATCTTATCTGGAGGAAACGAGAAGGTGATTTTGTGCGAGAGAGGCATTAGAACTTTCGAAACAGCTACAAGAAATACTTTAGACATTAGCATAGTTCCTTTGGTTAAATCGTTAAGTCATTTGCCAATCATTGTAGATCCGAGTCAGGGAACAGGGGTGCGCGAACTGGTAACACCTATGAGCATGGCTGCGATAGCGGCTGGTGCCGATGGTGTGATGGTAGAGGTTCACAACCATCCTGAAGAAGCATTATCGGATGGACCGCAATCATTGTACTTCGATCAGATGAATAATTTGCAAATAAAATTAGCCCAAACAGCCCGTATAAACGGCCGTGGTGTTGACTTTATGAACGAGCACATTATGGAATTTGAAAATAAACTATAAATTTATTTGGATTAAATCGCAAAGTTTATATCTTTGCACTCCCAAAATCAGCTACGGTGTGGTAGTTCAGCTGGTTAGAATACTGCCCTGTCACGGCAGGGGTCGCGGGTTCGAGTCCCGTCCACACCGCCAAATGAAAAAGCATCCTGCAAAGGATGCTTTTTTCATGAAAGAAGCTTCGCCAAATTTATTTGAGCGAAGATTAATTCATGAAAAAAGGTCCACGATTTTAATCGTGGATTTTTCATTTAAGGCCCTCAATCAAGGGTCCATCCGCCTGCGGCGGATAATCCCGCACTTGTGTATAGCGCCAAATTTATTTGGACGAAGAACAGTTCATGATTTTTCATTTGAAGCCATCTCTCTAGGGTCCATCCGCCAAAGGCGGATAATCCCGTCAACACCAAGAAGCAAGGAGTTCAGAAAATTATAAGAATTTTTTAGTGCTACTTTTGGTTTAAATAGGATGTATTTAAAGCCATTTACATTTTTAGAATGTTCAAAAGGGTTATAATGAAATTATTTTTTTAATCTCGAGGATGACGTAATTAAATTCTGCTTCACTTTTAATGCAAATAAGGTGGCAACCATTCTTCTCACATAAATCCTTCTTTTTAAAATCCCTTTGCTGATTCTTTTGGAATGCAGCCTC
>CAJBKH010000283.1 GCA_903953615.1 uncultured Bacteroidota bacterium | reverse complement strand
TTCTCTGACTGTTCGTTTTTGGGCTTTAGCTTAAGGCCATTTTCTACCACAATTTTGCCCCCGTAAATATTTTGAGTTCTTTTTAGATAATAAGTTGCTAATGAGTCATAATGATCCGAATTCGTTGAATCCTGCAACAAAAGCTGATTTAGCGCCACAATTGCGGTTGGGTAGTCGTGATTGGTGTAGGCTGTTTTATATACTTGTTGCCAATTGTTTTCAGAAGATTTGCTTTTAGAAGCGTTAGATTGGCAAGAAGTTAATAAAAAGGAGGCAACTATTATGGCTAAAATTGGTCTATACATTGTTGATATGATGTTACTAAGGCTACAAACGTAATAAAAAAATATTGTTTTCCTTGTATTATATCAGTACTTTTGCTAAAACTATATTGAAAACTATCTTAAAAATAAATCTGTTAATTTTTGCGTTAAGCATTGCAACAGTTGGGTTTAGTCAGTGTGGAGCTGCATTGGTTTCCTCTGATGACACAATAATCTGTGCCCCACAAGTTGTAAAATTTAAAGCATCTAATTTTCCATCAGGTACCACTTTTGAATGGAATGTAGGAGGTGGTTATGTTACTTCAGACAGTACTTACATTAATCTGTTCAATTTTTCGGGTAAATATAATATTTCATTGCGCCTTACCTATAAAGACGGTTCAACATGCACCATTTCTAAGGCTAATTTTATCGAAGCCAAACCAAAGCCTGTCATTAAAGTTACACCTTCAATATTGGTAATTTGTAGATACAACGATAGCGTGACATTGGTTGATAACAGCATAAGGTCTGTTTCTCGCGATTGGTTATTGAATAACACACTTTATAAAAATGGCCCAAAATCGTTGAGAGTCCTTTATTCTTATCCATCTGGTTATAAAAACGTAACGGTGTTTTTAAAAGATTCTTTTGGTTGTACAGAAAAAAAAACCATTGATAGTATTGTTTATGTGGCAGATTCGGTAAAACTTAATTTCTTTGCCGATAAATTGAATGGCTGCATTCCAAAGCTTATAAACTTCACCAACCTTTCTGATACTGTAAAAAATAAAATAAGTGCTTGGAATTGGTCGTTCCCAAAAGCAACCCCATCATCAAGTACCGCATTCAATCCGGCCAATATAAAATTCAACACCACAGATACGTTTGATGTTTCATTGCGTGTTACCACTAAAAAGGGCTGTAGCTATACCCTTAAAAAACTAAATTACTTGCAATTTGCAGATAGTTTAATTTTGGCAGTCGCCTTCTCTCGCATTAATATATGTGGAAGTCAAAAACTAACCTTTACATTGTTAAACGTGCGAAGTCCTGATCCTAGTTATTACATTACGCCTAATACTTACAAAGTAATTTATGAATCGCCAAATGTTAAGACCGTAAAATTCACGAATAATGGACAATATTCTTTTAAGTTTTACGATCAAAAATTTGGTTGTACTTCCGAGAGAACCTACACTAACCAAGTAAGTGTTAACGGGCCCTTAGCTTTTTTCAAAGTTGATAATCCATTGAACTGTGTTAAGCCAGATACCTTTAAGGTAAATGACTTATCGATTGTCAACAGTGGCGTTGGCTTGGGCTTAAAATGGGATTTGTATTTTGATTCCTTGCCAAATACTAGTTTACAAGCTGGCACTGGCTCACAGTTTAAGGCAATTGGTAATTATTACGCTAAATATACCATCCGCTTGATAGCTACTGGAACCAATGGTTGTATTGATACAGTAATACAAAAATCTGCCATTGTTATCGATAGTATGAAGCCAAAATTTACATGGTCGCCAATCCCAGCATGTCCAGGTGAATTTGTTAAATTCAATAACACGACAGTTGCCGGTTCATCAAAAACCCGAAACCTTTACAAGTGGACTTTCTTTGCAAATAACAATTCAATACTAGGAACAGATACAAATGTGAATCCTCAATTTTCATATCCTGATACCGGGCGCTACACAGTTAAATTATTAGCATATAATAAACTTGGTTGCAAAGATTCTGCCACCTTCAAGAGGAAAATCATAATTCAGAAACCTCAGCCCAAATTTGAAATCACTGATAGTAATATTTGTGGAAATATGAGAACCAAATTGAGCGTTAAATATGCGGATACTTCATATTATCGCAACAATGTTCATACTTGGATTTTAAAACATACTGATAGCGCTAAATTTATTGCCATTTCTTCTGGCGATTCAGTGGTCTTCGGGGGGTTCTATCCAGGAATGTATACCATAATGTGTATTGTTTCTTCAAAAAAAGGTAGTTGTAAAGATACCTTTAGACTAAAAACACGCTTGTCGGTAAGTGGGGTAAGATACAAAACCACCTTATCCGATAAGAAAGTCTGCAATCCATATACATTAACGGTGAACGCAAAAAAATTGATGGAATATAATTTCAAAAATAATTTGCCTAGTAAAATTACCAATTATTGGTCGGCCAATTGGGATACTACTTATCTTAAAATACAACAGCCTTCAAATCTCATAACACCTGTCAAAATCAAAAAAGCCGGAACATTCTATTTTGCATTTAGTTATTACCATTCATCTGGTTGCAGCGATTCAAGCTCTCAATTTCTCGTTGAGTCAGGTGTAAAAGCAAGCTTTAATGCACCGAACTATGGTTGCGTAGGAAGGAAAATAACATTAGCAAATACCTCAAATCCAGATGCAATTAAATTCAAATGGTTTATAAAAGATTCTACCAATGTGGGTCAATTTGGGCCTAAAGACACCTCACGCAATCCATCTGTTACTTTTAACCGCGAAGGAATTTACTATGTAGGATTGATTACCTATGGCAATGGTTTATGCACTGACACAGGTTACAGTATGATTATTGTGAACAACATTAAGGCCCAATTTACAAGCAATGATACCTTAAATTTTTGTGCGCCTATAATTTCAACTGTAACGGCCAAAACACATCCTTATATCTATAAATACGCTTGGCGATTTAGTCAAGGCGATACCATTACAGAAAACCTATCAACTATAAGTACTTTGTTTCTGGAAAATACGGGCCCTGCAGGTAGTGATGTTCGTCTTATTGTAGATGCTTATGGTTGCAGCGATACAATGGAAAAGAAAGGTTTTATTAAAATTATTGGACCCATTCCACGTTTTACAATTTCGAACTTTTTGGGATGCGAAAAGTTAACCGTCAAATACGCCAATCAAAGTAGATATTTTAACAAATTCTATTTAGAGTATGGCGATGGTGAATATCTTGATTCAGTTAACTTTAATAAACATACCTATCAAATCTATGACCGCTCTTTGGCACAGCAAGTCTTCAAGCCACGCCTTTTTGTGGTAGACTCTTTAGGTTGTTTAGCCATGTTTAAATCAAAGGATTCAATTGTCGTGAAGCGCGCTCCAAATGCCAATTACACCATCGATAAAGATACCGGCTGTTCTGCCTTAAAGGTAAGCTTTAAGAATATTAGTTTAGGTTCTCAAACTGTAAAATGGGATTTTGATGGTGATGGTAAAATTGATAATAATTCGGATGCACCGCAATATTTTTATCCTACAGGTAGTTTTAGTCCTGTATTAATTGCACGTGGCTCAAATGGTTGTGAAGATACTTTAAGAAATAAATTTTCAATCAAAGCGTATGCACCACCAGTGGCTTCATTTGTAGCCGATAAGGATACAATATGCTACAATACATCCATTAGTTTTACCGCGAATAGTTTGCCTTCTAACAGCCAAATAAAGCAGTGGCTGTGGGACTTTGGTAATCCGACGACCTATAAAGATTCGTCAACCCAACAAAATCCGACCTTCACTTTTAATAATATAAAATTAAACCAAGTGGTTTTGTTTGTAAAGGATAAGAACAATTGCACAGATACCTTTACTAAGTTTGTTTATGTGAATGATACATTGGGTTTACAAGCACCACCAGTGAACTTTGTAACCGTTCAAAACAACAGTGATATATATATCAGTTGGACTAAATCGGTGTACAACCGCTTTATTGGTTATAATCTTTACAAAGATTTCTCAGGACTCACCAATATTTATTCAACGTCAGATAGAATTGATACAACATTTAAAGTTCAATCAGGTATTGATGTGTCTAAGCTAAGATATTGCTACACACTTAACACATTAGACAATTGTAATGTGAAAGGCAAAACAGCCAAATCGCATTGCACCATGTTGCTCAATGTAGTCGATTCCGTCAATGAATTGCGATTAAATTGGTTGGCCTATTCAGGATGGGACAATGGTTCTAATATTGGTGTTGGTAAATATTATATTTACCGCAGTGAAAATGGGGGAGCGTATAAATTACACGATTCAGTGGGAAGTAAAATTACCTCATATGCAGACAAAAAACTTTGCAATAAAAATTATTGCTACTATATTATAGCTGTTGAGAAAAACAAAAGATGGCGTTCTCAAAGTAACACGTCTTGTGGTACACCTAAATACGTATTTCCATCAGAAGCAGTAAAGCCAATAGCCACTACAGTGATTTCTGACAACGCAACGTATACGAGATGGTTGCCATATAATTTTGTAAAGAATGTCGAGACCTATCATATATCAAGGTATGCAATTGGAAGCAGTGTCGACAATAATTATGCAACAAGCGATAGCGCTGGGTTTATTGATAAAGGAATCAATGTGAATACCAATGAAACTTCTTATACTTATACCATTCGTGCAGAAGACCATTGCGGAAACTTTTCACCAACAAGCAGTATCTCTAAAACAATTCTCTTAAAGGGAAGCACTGCCAATTATGTTAATCAACTTAGTTGGAATCCTTATGATTATTGGTATAGTGGTATTAAACAATATGAAGTTTTTTTAAGAGATAAAATTTCATATAATTTTCTATCAAAGGTGGATAGTGTAACCAATATTTTCCAATATAAGGATGATAAACTAGATGATTCAATTTGCTTCTATGTAACAGCTATCAAAGATTCTGTTGGAGGTGTTACAAGTCGTTCGAATGTTGCATGCTTAATTGCAGAATCGCAGGTATGGGTGCCGAATGTATTCTCTCCAAACAAAGATGGAAATAATGAAGTCTTTATTCCAAGTGCGATTTTAGTATATAATAAAACTGGAAATCCAATTCTCGATTATCACCTAGAAATTTATAACCGTTGGGGTGAAAGGATATTTGAATCTTATGATGTGCAACAAGGTTGGGATGGTACATTTATGGGCAAACCTAGCCAAGAAGGGCACTATCTCTATAAATTGAGAGCGCTTAGTTTAGATGGGGCTAAAAATTTTAATCTTGAAGGTGTAATTACCCTTTTGCGATAAGCCGCAGTTCACCTACTTTTGCAGTCTTCAAAAAGGTGAGTTTTTTATGTTCGAGAATTTAAGTTTAAAAATTGAAAAGGCGATTAAAACGCTTAAGGGTCATGGTAGAATTTCTGAGATTAATGTTGCCGAAACACTCAAAGAAATTAGACGTGCACTAGTAGATGCCGATGTTAATTTTAAAATTGCCAAGGAGTTTACTGATCAAGTAAAGCAAAAGGCTTTAGGTCAAAACG
Organism: uncultured Bacteroidota bacterium; assembly: GCA_903953615.1. Classification (GTDB taxonomy): domain Bacteria; phylum Bacteroidota; class Bacteroidia; order NS11-12g; family UBA955; genus JABMMZ01. Next base: position 4,122 of record CAJBKH010000283.1, on the reverse strand, counting down.
TTTTAACAAGCGTATCACCAGGTCAATTATTAACTAAAGTTGTTAACGATGAATTAATTCAATTATTAGGGGGCGATCAAAAGGACATTAACATTACAGGCAATCCTGCAATTATTTTAATATCAGGTTTGCAAGGTTCTGGTAAAACTACTTTTTCCGGTAAATTAGCAAAATACATCAAAAGCAAAGGTAGAAATCCTTTGTTAGTGGCTTGCGATGTATACCGCCCTGCAGCCATTGAGCAACTGAAAGTATTAGGGGAATCTATTGGTACAAGTGTTTACTCCGAAATTGAAAATAAAAATCCCGTTGAAATAGCGCTGAATTCATTGAAGTATGCCAAAGAGCATAACCACAATGTTGTAATTATAGATACCGCAGGTCGTTTGAGCATCGATGAGCAAATGATGCAAGAGATTTATGATGTGAAAATGGCATTAAAGCCTTCGGAGATTCTGTTTGTAGTTGATGCAATGACTGGTCAAGATGCAGTGAATACGGCAAAGAACTTTAACGACCGTCTAGATTTTGATGGTGTAGTCTTAACTAAAATGGATGGTGATACACGAGGAGGAGCAGCCTTGTCAATCAAGTCAGTAGTTAATAAGCCCATTAAATTTGTAAGTAATGGCGAAAAGTTAGAGGCACTCGATGTGTTCTATCCTGAAAGGATGGCAAGCAGAATTTTGGGAATGGGAGATGTGGTGAGCTTAGTTGAAAGGGCACAATCTGTATTCGATGAAGAAGAAGCCGCGCGTCTTCAGAAGAAAATAAGTAAGAATAACTTCGATTTTGAGGATTTTTTAAGTCAACTTCAACAAATAAAAAAGATGGGTAACATCAAAGATTTGATGGGAATGATACCTGGTGTTGGCAATAAAATTAAAGATATGGATGTTGATGAGAATGCTTTTAAGGGAATTGAAGCCATGATACTTTCAATGACACCAACTGAGCGAAAAAACCCAGAAGTTTTGACCTCTTCTAGAAAGAATAGGATTGTTAAAGGAAGTGGAAAAAACATCCAAGATTTGAATAAACTCCTCAGTCAATTCAACGATATGCGCAAAATGATGAAGAACATGAACAACATGAAATTCAAGCGCTAAAAGGATGCTTTTTACGCCAATTCCGATTCTTTTGTAAGCTTTTCTTCTATTTAATTAGTTTTAATAATTGACAATCAGTTGCTTTCTTATTGGAGGTGTAGGTTCTTTTTGAGTTAAAATACCTATTTTTAATACAAATTTTTATAATTATTTGCAATGTATTTTTCAAAAAAAATCACTGATAGATGTCAGATTTATTGTTGTTTAACATAATTATGTATTATATTTGAAGTCAATTAATAGGGTTAAATGTCCTTTATTTAATCAATATAACTATTAGCAAAACAAACAATACACAATCATGAAAAAAACAATTACATTAATTTTTCTTTTTTCTCTTTTACTACCAGTTGGTTTCTCACAATCATTTAAAGATGATTTTGATAGTTACAATGCTGGTGATTACCTAGGAAATCAAGGTACAGGTTGGACCACCTGGAGCAACAGTCCTGGTAGCTCTGAAGACATTTACATCGTAAACGATGACGCCTTCAGTGGAAGCAATTCTATCTTTTACGATTCTCCATATGGCGGAGGTCCCCAAGACGTCGTGCTACCTTTTAATGGCGTGCACAACACAGGTACCTTTAAGTTTCGCTCAAAATGGAAGATTCCTTATGGTAATTCTGCCTATTTTAATTTTCAAGGCGGTGCGAGTATCGGTACTAGTTGGGCTTTAGATTTTTACATGTATGATGATGGTTCTTTTTATGTAGATAAATTATTTGGTTACTTTCCACAAGGCCAATGGTTCGAGATTGGAATAGATGTTAATTTTGATACCAATGTTTGGGAAGTATTTATCGATGGCGTTTCTCAAGGCACATTTTCAAATGGTGTCAACCAAGTTTCATACTTAGATATTTTTGGCGTTAACTGGGCCTCTCAATTTTGGGTAGATGATGTCTCTTATTGCTTCAATAACGATTGTAAACCTGATCTTGAATTAACCTCAGTTAATTTCAATACAAATCCAATTTGTACTAACCACGCTTCTGATGTAACACTAAAACTTACTAACCACGGTCCAGATTCAGCTAAAGGTTTTAATTTAGGAATTGATATGCCTGGTCAAGGTAGAATTGCCCGATACGTAAAATTGGATAATTTAGCTGCTGGTGATGATACCACAATTGTAATCCCTGCCATGTTCTTAACTCACAATGTGGTGAGTAATCAAGCAGTGAAGGTGCTTAATTTTGACCACGATAGAAACCGTCAAAATGATAGTTTATATACGACTGTTACTACCTATGCTTCACCTTCTGGTGCAAGTTTAATCACAGGCTCTGTTTTCCAAGGGAAGGCAAGTATTGGTTCCCCTGCTCAACCAGATGTTGTTGAAATAGGAAAAATGAATAAATATGAATTAACGCCTCCTTCGGGTTACAGCAATGCTAATTTCGGGAGTACTTGGTTTATTAGTTCTGTAGTAGCAAAAACCAAATATGGTGTGGTTGTTCCTTCTGGCGCTTATAGCTTAACCAATCCAAGTGGTGGGAATAATGCTATATTCTCTTTCACAGGTAACAGTAATTATTTAGATAGTAACATTACTTTCTCATATAAAATCATGAATACCCCAAATGGTTGCGACAGCACAATTTCTAGAACTGTTAGAGTGGTGCCAACACCAAAGCCTAATTTTAAACTACCTGGTGCAATTTGTTTAGGTGATTTTACAAATTTTGATAATACAACTACCATCCATTCTGGAACATCCACTTATATGTGGTATTTCGGTGATGGCGATACATCAGATAATACAAATCCAATACATGAATATGCAATGGCAGGTACTTACAATGTTAAGTTAGTTGCAACAAGCTTTCCTTATGGTATTGTAAAGGATACGACCATCATTGTAAACGTTGGCGATATTCCTCAGGTTAAATTCCGTCCTGTAAATAAATGCCAAGGCACTCCAGTAACATTCCAAAATCAAACGACTATTTCTTCAGGTGCTATTACTTATGATTGGGACTTTGGTGATGCATCGGTGCATGCCACTTCATCAAACCCTAACCACCTATACAGTGCGCCTGGTGCATACAAAGTAACCCTTACAGCCACAGCCAATGGCTGTACTGCAACGCAAACTAGAAATGCCTATACATTCGCGGTTCCAGTGCCTGACTTTATTGCCCCTACTATTGCAGTATGTGCTAAAACACCAATTACGCTCTCAAACACTTCGACAATCGCAATGGGTGATCAAGGTGCGCTATGGGATTATTCAGATGGCAACATTTCTACCACCAAAGATGGGGTGCATGCTTTCGATATTGCTAAAACATACAATGTTAAACTAACAGCTGTTTCAGAATTCGGTTGTATGGATTCAATTACCAAACAAGTGGTTGTTAAACATGCTCCAAATCCAACATTTGTTGGTGACCAATTTTGCGGAAAAATTCCAACAGTGTTCACGAATACCACAGTCGAAGATGTTGTAAATCCAAATTATACTTGGACCTTCTCAGATAATTTTACATCTTTTCAAAAGAACGTTTCTCGCACTTGGCCATATGAAGGTAAATTTAGTGCTAAATTAAAGGCTGAATATACCAACGGTTGCTCCGGTGAAACCTCAAAAGATTTTACAGTATTAATTCAACCAAAGGCAAATTTTACTGCCAATGATATTTGTTCTGGTGAAACCTTGAATTTTGTGAATTTAACTTCAGGCGACAAAGGAAACATTAATTATAATTGGGATTTTGGAAATGGTACTGGAACTGAAGCTTCTCCAAGAAGATTATACAATCCTGCAGTCACAACAACTTATACTGTTACATTAGCAGCTTCATATACCAATGGTTGCGCTGATACAATTACAAAAACTTTAACGGTTAGTCAAACACCAATCTGCGACTTTACATATCAAAGTCAAGGTTTTATGAAATACCAATTCACACCAGTTAACGGTACTTACACCAAATATGAGTGGTACTTCGGTGAAGGTGGTGCGTCAACGTCAAAAAATCCAGCGTATCAATTCTTGTATACAGGT
>CAJBKH010000282.1 GCA_903953615.1 uncultured Bacteroidota bacterium | reverse complement strand
TCCTTCTGGTAAATAAACACCAATTTTATTCGCTAATTCTGATTTAGTCAAGGGAGAATAATTTTAGAAATTGCCACTTTTGTGCGTGATTAAATTATTAAAAAACAAAAATAACCAATGTAAACTTAAATTTATATGTTTATTATTTCAATTTTTTATACTCCTCAAATATGAGTTCAACTTCGTTATACCAAGGCTCACCATATTTTCTGATAAGTGGTTCTTTAAGAAATCTAAAGGTGGGCACATTTAATTCGTTACCTAATGAACAAGCGGCTTTACAAATATTCCATTCATGATAATTGACAGCATCAAAGTCACCAATTTTATTAATTCTAATGGGATAGAGATGACAAGAAATGGGTTTATAATAGTCAGTTTTACCTTCTTTAAATGCCTTCTCCATGGCGCAACCCAAAATGCCATTTTCCTTGTAAACAAACACACACTCTCCTGTTGGTAAACAGGTGGTAGCAATATCATCTATTTCTTCTCCTTCATGAAATCCTTCGGAATCTAAAAGGGCAAGACCTTCTGCTGTCATGTAGGGGCGAATGGCCGTTAAGTTGGCCTCTATTTTCCTAATTTCGTCTTTTTCGAGTGGTGCACCTCTGTCCCCTTCAATGCAACAGGCGCCTTTACATTTCTCTAAATTACAAACAAAATTAACTGAAAATATCTCTGATGAAATTAAAGTATTTTCAACTTCAATTATCATTTTTGATTCAGGTATTTAACATAACCTTTTTCTTCTAAATCATTGGCTTTTGCAAGCACAGTTAACTCTAAATTTTTACTGTATTTAAGAATGGCTTTATGAATAGTTGGGTTTGAAATTGCAAGAATTTTGGCAGCAAATAAACCAGCGTTTTTTGCACCATTGATCGCCATTGTACCTACTGGAATACCAGGTGGCATCTGAACAATGCTGTACAAAGAATCCATACCTGACATGTTAGAGGATTTAATTGGCACACCGATAACTGGTAAATCAGTAATGCTAGCAGTCATACCCGGTAAATGAGCTGCACCACCTGCACCGGCAATAATACACTTATAACCGTTTTTACTGGCATTTCTAGCTTGTTCAAACATTCTTTCTGGTGTGCGGTGAGCACTCACTAAGGCTAGGTCATAAGTAATGCCCAATTCGTCTAAAATTTCAGCAGCTTCTTTCATCACCGGTAAATCGCTGTCAGAGCCCATTATTATTAATACATCTTTCATTTTTTGTTGGCTAAAATCAGTTCAAAAATAGAATAAAAATATTGAAATAAAACTTAAAGTTGTTTCATTCCTAAATTCTGTTTTACGATTGCAGCTTTTTTCCTCACTTCCTCTAAAGTTTTACCCATAATGGTAATATGACCCATTTTTCTTTTTGGTTTTGTTGTTGTCTTGTTATACAAATGAACAAAAACGCCTTCAATAGCCAATATTTTATCTAAACCTGTAATTTCATAATCTCCAATCACGCCTTCAAAACCAAGCAAGTTAATCATTGCAGCTGGTTGAATCAATTGGGTGTTTCCCAATGGCATGCCTAATAAAATTCTATTCAATTGTTCATATTGGCTTGTGTAACAAGCTTCGATGGTATGGTGCCCACTATTGTGTGGACGAGGTGCAATTTCGTTAACAAAAATAGAGGCGTTTTCATCTAAAAACATTTCGACAGCAAAAACGCCAACGCCCTCAAGTTTAATAATTGCATCCATTGCAATTTTTTTTACTTTCTCTTCAATATCAGCTGTAATGTTTGCAGGAGAAATTAAAAACTCAACCAAATTTGCTTTGGCATCAAATTCCATTTCAACTGTTGGAAAGGTTGTGATTTCACCTTTTTCATTCCGTGCAACGATAACCGCTAATTCAATCGCATTTTTCACGAACTCCTCTAAAACAACAGGTTCGTTAAAAGGAATTTGATTGCTGTTCTCTAGCATTATGTGTTTATCTACCAATTCGACACCTTTACCGTCGTAACCGCCTTTGCGCAGCTTTGCAGCAATTTTTTCGCCGGTTAATTTTAACAATTTCGCCGACCATTCACTTGCATTTTCTACCAATTCAAAATCGGTTGTTGGAATACCATGGTGTTGGAAAAATAATTTTTGTAGCCCCTTGTCTTGAATAATTTCAAGAATTTTTGGTGAAGGTATTATTTTTTTACCTTGTGCCTCCAATTCATGCAGCGCTTCAATGTTAATGTGTTCAATTTCATAAGTTATAACATCACAATTTGAAGCTAATTCTTTGATCTTGTTGGCATCAGATAATTCACCAATAATATGTTGATTGGCAATATCGGCCGCAGGAGCAGATGCGGTTTCTAGAATGGTATAGTTAATATTCCATGGCTGACCTGCTTCAATTAGCATTTTTCCTAATTGCCCACCACCTATAACACCTATTTTTATTTTTGAAGGTAACATGATTTTACGTTTGGCAAAAGTAACTCAATACATTCTTTTTTGAATGTAATAAATATAATTTTTTCCGTAGATATTTATAAAAGAATCGCATTTTACAAAGGCGCAGTGATCTATTAATTTTTTAATAGTATTGTCTTCAACCATACTTTCCCTACTAAAGATTTTATTAGTATTTGGTAGATCTGTATAAATGGTATTCCCCTTTTTTAGTAAACTATCCACTAATGAAATGGTAACATTTTTTGGATTAAGCAACTGGTCATTAAACTTGTTAAAGCCATTAAAATAAGTCAGTTGGTTTTCTACCAAAGGTTTATTCTTCCATAATCCATAGGCCCTACTGTATTTTTCACTAAATGCAACTTGCGTATCAACTCGGCTAATAGTTAGCTTTGCGTTTGGAATAATTGCAAAAGCCAAGTTCCAAATAAGTAAAGAAAGGGCGAGATATCTGATAAAAACGAAACCCTGAAACTGATAGGCGCTTGCAAAATAAAGCACCAATAAAAAGGGCAACATAACCATAAATTCAGCATTCCCAGAGGAGATAAGTGCAAAGAGAATTTGTAAAAAAATGGCTAATAAGAAAACAGGTTTATAAGGGCGCAACTGCAGTGGTTTAATTGTTTTAAAATTCAAATTTTTTAAAGCTAAAAATGCAGCAATTAAAAACAGAATGAATGAGATACTTGCAATTAATGGGTAGAATTTAAATAATACAAGGATATTTCCATGCACTTGTAGGAAGGTTCTAAAAAGATTGATTAAAGTAAGCAAAAGCGCCTTTCCAGATAAGTCGATACCCGCATTTCCTTTGCCAAATTCACCTGCTACAAATTGTAGGAATGATAAATGATAATTGGCATTGTTAAATGCGATCCAATATACAAGGGGAACAAGCAATAGTGGGGATGCGAATATAAAGAGACCCTTATAATTTTTAGTTTTACCAATAAAAAAGGATACTGATATTGCCAGTGACCACCAAAGCTGTACTTGGTGGAAAAGAATAGCTATAGCGGCTAAAACACCAGCGAAAAATAGATGACTTGGTTTGCTGTGATTGATGAATAGTAGGGTTGAACCAAGAGAAAAAACGATGGGCAAGATATAGGTTTCGGCATCGGTAGCGTATCGCATAACACCAAATGATACACCACAAAACAAACTAAGCCAGGTTGCGGCGGTTGTGTTAACGTTTAACTTAATAAGGCAATGATAAACCAAATAGAGGCATGTTACGGATGCAAAAGCATTCATTATATTCAAAGCATATATAGCCTCAAAATTGGCATCCATTGCCTTTAATAGAGAAAACCAATAATATCCAAAATAATTATAAAGAAGATGATGGCTATTAAGTAATTCAGTTTTAAATTTAACACATGCACTGTAATACCATGAATCTACCATGGCATTTTGTGTTTGAAATAGCATGTAAATTATGCCAAGTGAAAGAAATGCAATATGTTTAAAAAAAGGTTTTAACAAAGGCTTTTCAAACGTACACAAAAAAAGCTACACCGTAAATGGTGTAGCTTTAAAATTATTTGATTTATTATTAAAGTGCAGCGTTATATCGATTGCTAACCTCTTCCCAATTAATAATATTGAAGAAAGCAGAAATATAATCTGGTCTGCGGTTCTGATAATGTAAGTAGTAAGCATGTTCCCAAACATCTAATCCTAGGATAGGTGTGCCACAAGTTACACCTTCAAGGTCCATTAAAGGATTGTCTTGATTGGGTGTGCTGCATATACACAACTTGCCATCTTTCAAACATAACCAAGCCCATCCACTGCCAAATCTAGTGGTTGCAGCTTTGCTAAATTCCTCTTTAAATTTATCATAACCACCTAGATCGTTGTTAATGGCATCGGCTAATGCACCGGTTGGCAAACCACCACCATTTGGACTTATTACTTTCCAAAACATACTGTGGTTGTAATGACCGCCGCCATTATTTCTTACCGCCATTGGGTATTTACTGATATTCTTACAAATATCTTCTATACGCATGTTTTCTAATTCTGTGCCTGCAGCAGCAGCATTTAGATTGGTAACATAAGCATTGTGGTGCTTACCATGGTGTATTTCCATTGTTCTTGCATCGATATGCGGCTCTAGAGCGGCAGGTGCATAGTTTAGTTCAGGGAGTGTAAAAGCCATTTTTTTATATTTAAATTTTTGAAAAGTCGATTGGGTAAATAAACGAATATGAAGTCTTAATTTTTCTATTGTAAGCGATAGCTGGCTTGAATCTAGGAAAGTCATCAATTG
>CAJBKH010000281.1 GCA_903953615.1 uncultured Bacteroidota bacterium | reverse complement strand
TTAAAAATGGCCGTTTGCCCTAGACACACATCATCAAAGCCAAAGGAAGCTATTGGATTTTCGAAAACCTCCACGGTTGTTGTGACGGTATCTATACAGTTTGCTGAATTCTGAACAATTAGTTCAACGTTGTAGACTCCAGGGCCAGGAAAAGTATGATTGAAGTTGAAAGTAGTATCGGTGTAGCCATCAGAAGAAGACCAGTGAACGCTGTCTACAGCTGAGTTGTTAAAGGATGTTATGTTGTATAATAACGTTTGATTTCCTGCGCACACGTTTGAATCCACGATGCTTCCAATTACTTCTGCTGGTAAAACTTGTGTAGTTAAATTGGCAACACACCCATTTGAGGAAGTAATGGCACAATTTACAGAATCTTGGGTGATATTTGGAATATAAACAGTCTGACCTACTCCCAATTGCGTATAAGGTGGAGCTGCATCTGTCCAAACGTAGTTAGCAAATCCCGCGGGAGCAGATAGGGTGGCAGAGTTGCTGTTGCCATTTTCACAATAGAGCGCTGATAAGTTAAGTGAACTACATGCAGCAGAAACATAGGCGTATCCATAATGTCCACCTAAAGAGCAGTCACCTGTTGCTACATCTAAGGTAACTGTTTGCCCAACATAATTGGTTACTTCAACACCGAAGGTCGTCCAATTTTTATAGGCAACTGAACCACAAGATCCCCACCCTGGAATTCCTTGGGCAGCTGCTTCTTGATAAAAGGTGCATGGTATTGGATTACCTAATTGATCATATAATTGAATTTCAAAACGAGGTTGGGACATTACCGAGTGACCTGCATCTTGCAAAACAACAGCGTATTGTACGATGATTAAGTTAGAGGTAGGGGTTACTGTGAAATTGTATTGCAGTCTAGCAGCTTGCGCGCCAGTACCTTGTCCATCACCAACTCGCGCTGAAAAAGCAGCACCTGGAGGAACCATTGGTAATTGAATACAATTAACCATTGGATCAAAACCACCCGTCATAATTTCGTGTTGTCCTGGTTGAATACCAATATTTGGCGTATTAATTCCGCAACAACTTCCAGTGGAACCGGTCCAATTTAAAAAAGAACTTTGTGAGAAATCTGCATTTGGGCATCCGGATACCTGAGAAAATACTTGGTTTTGCGAAAATAACAGAACGCTACAGATAAATAGTGGTAAGAATTTTTTCATTTTTTTTATTTTTTACAGTCCTAAGACGTTATAAAATTAAATAAAATTGCACACAAGTCAAAATAAATAAAAAGTTACATTTTTATTATTGGATGAAGGACAATTTTAAGTGGGTGTTATTCTTTATTACGCGCCTTTAATTTGCTTTTAACTACTTCGAATAACATCGGTAAAATAGATAGAAATATTATACCAAGACACACTAAATCTATGTGTTTTCTAATCCATTCAACTTCACCAAGAAGATAGCCGGCTAGCGTAAGACTGAAAATCCATAAAAAACCACCCAATAAATCAAACAAGAAAAAACGATTGTAATTCATTTTACCTATTCCAGCTGCGAAAGGAGCGAAAGTGCGAACAAAAGGGACAAAGCGTGCCATGATAATAGCTTTTACCCCATTTTTTGCAAAAAACAATTCTGTTTGATCGAGGTATTTTTTATTTACAATAGGTTTCGCTCGAAATTTCAATTGAAATACGCGCAAACCAATTTTTCGTCCAATCCAATAATTACAATTATCACCTAAAACAGCTGCAATAAGTAATAAAATGAGCAAGTAAGCTAAATTTAATTCACCTGAAGCGGCAAAGATGCCAGCGGTAAATAAAAGGGAATCACCGGGTAGAAAAGGCATGGCTACCAAGCCAG
>CAJBKH010000280.1 GCA_903953615.1 uncultured Bacteroidota bacterium | reverse complement strand
TTGTACAAACTATTCAGTATGTTTTGCAACTGCCCGTGCTTATTATCGGCTTTAATGGCACTGCCTATCTTATCAGAGTAAGTAATTAAGCCTGCCTTGTCTCTTTTTTGCAAAGCCACATTACTAATTACTAAGCCTGCATTAATGGCGTAGTCCATTAAGCTCAAGCCATTGAATGGCATCAGCATGATTCTGCTCTTGTCAATAATCGTGTAAATGGGTTGTGAACGCTCATCTTCAAATTGATTAATCATCAAGGTTTGATGGCGGCCCGATGCTTTCCAATTAATCTGTCGTACATCATCGCCTCGCACATAATTTTTTATTTGCTCGAATTCATAACTCAAACCGATGCGCCTCATTTTTTTAATGCCGTGTATCTTAGCTATTTTAGAAAGGGTGTACAATTCGAATTTTTTCATTTGAAGTATACTCGGATATACTGGTACCATTTGCGCTACAGGTATGCTTATTCTTCTGCGCACCAAAGCCAAACGGCTCATGGTAAACAATAATAGATTGCCAAAATGATACTCACCGCGACTCACAGGCCTTAAATGGTAATGCAATACCTCGTTGCCGTATGGTTTCAATTCACAGGCGATGCCGAAATCGCGGATCTGAAATTGAAAAGGCAACTCATCTACTACTTTCAATTGCCAATGCCGATTGCTTAAATTTCTTAAAGTAATTTCCACCTTGTTCTCGTCTGATAAAGAAAACAAAGGTTGGGTGGTGCGATTGCCTTGTATCAATATTTTTTGAGAGAATAACCACAAGACATCTAAAAATACCAAAGCCCCAAAAACAATGCTAGCATATACTGTTACGTTGTAAATGAAGGGCACAAAAAAAGCAACACAATAAAGTACAATCAACGAAGTGATGATGTAGAAAAAACGGGTACTTAAATACAGTTGCTTTAGCATAGTTGTTTTATCTCGGCACTTCTATTTTTTGGAAAATTTCTTTCAATACGTCTTTGATTTCAAAGCCTTCCATTTCTTTATCTGGTGCCAATACAATTCTGTGGTTCAACACAGGATAGGCCACATATTGAATGTCATCGGGTGTCACAAAGTCGCGGCCCTGCATAGCGGCCATGGCCTTAGCTGTTTTTACAATGGCCAATGATGCACGAGGAGAGGCACCTAAAAACAAATCGCGGGTATTGCGGGTATGGTCAATAATTTTGGCCACATATTCTATCAATTCTCTTTTGATATAAACCTTTTGTATCATCTGGCGGCAGGCTTCAATCTCTGCCGAAGTAATAACAGATTTAACATCGTTGGTAACTGATTGTTGGAAGTCGCCTTCAAAGCGCTCAAGAATGCGTATCTCTTCTTCTAAACTCGGGTAATTAATTTTGATACGGAACAAGAAACGGTCTTGTTGCGCCTCTGGTAATTTATAAGTACCTTCTTGTTCAATCGGATTCTGTGTAGCCATCACCATAAAAGGTTCTTCCATTTTATAGGTATGTCCATCAATGGTGACTTGCAATTCTTCCATTACTTCGAACAAAGCTGCTTGTGTTTTAGCTGGCGAACGGTTGATTTCATCTATCAAAACAATGTTCGAAAAGATAGGCCCTTTTTTAAATTCAAAATCGCTATTTTTCATATTAAACACACTAGTGCCCGTAACATCGGCCGGCATTAAATCGGGTGTAAACTGTATGCGTTTAAAATTTAGATTTAAAGTTTTGGCCAACAAATTAATCGTTAAAGTTTTGGCAATGCCCGGTACACCTTCTATCAATACATGCCCGCGCGAAAGCAAGCCTGCAATTAATAGGTTAATCATTTCGTCTTGACCAATGATTACTTTGTGTATTTCATTTCTGATTTTTTCTACACTCAGTCGCAATGGCTCTAAATCGAGGGTAGGGCGTTCGAAACTTGGGCGTATTTCGATGGGCTGTTGTTCTTCGTTTGGAAGGTCGTTGATATCGGTCATAAATAGTTATTTTTTAGCGTTGTAATAATGATAAAATGTTTCGATGTAAGTATTGAATTGGATAAGTTCGGCAGCTTCTAAGTCGCTGTTCGATTGAATGTATTTTTCGTTGAATTCAAAAATATTGCGGGTGTCTTCGATGGGCACTTTGGCCTTATTCGCAATGTGTATTATGGTGGCCTCATCGATGGTTTTAGTAGCAATGCCCAACTTGGTTCTTAAGAACGCATTGAACAAATTCATTTTAATGCGCGCCATTTTTTTATGGTCGTTGAAAGTAAAATACAAACCACTAATGGTTTCTACAAAATTCAAACTGGTATTGCGTTTTTGTTCCAATACTGGAATAATGCGTTGCTCTCTTTTGGCTTTAAATAAAAAGAATAAAACCACAGCAACCAATAAAAAATACCAAGCCATGCGCAGCGATTTTTGTTTAAGAATAAAGGTGAGTGGCGAGTCCGATTGACGGGCAAAGGATTCGTAGTCCTCTTTCTCGTAACGCGCAGCTACATCGTATAAAATGGTGCCTGTATGCAATTCGGAAAACACATGCTGTGCATGCGCAAAGCCAGTATCGGTAGCCATAAAATAATTCGTAAATAAAATTGGATTGGTATGCAGATAAAGATAACCATTACCAATTCTAAATTTGGCGTAATTCAATTCATTGTTAAGCGTGCCTAAACGCAGGTAACGCGATGATGTTCCTTCGTAATAATAATCCAATTGAAAATCTTCGGAAATAATATTCCAGTTGGTAGGATTTTTTAAATTGCCTTCGAAAAAACGAAAATTGAAAGGATAATCTTTAATGGGCGATGAGTTGTTATTGAAATTGACATTCACCTGAGCAGTTGAAATCTGTTTAATTTCAAAGGGCTTGCCGAACTCTTTTAAGGCATCGATTAAGGTATCGGGAATTTGCTCTGCAATTAAAACCACCTGCCCACCTCGACTTGCAAAACCAAGCAATGAGTCGATTTCTTTTTGAGAATAGTAACAGTATTCACCAATAAAAAAATAGGTGTTAGAATCATTGGCCTCCAAACGGCTGAGCTTTTTTGTTAAATCGCTTGTTACCTCCGTAAACCCTTGGGGCGATTCGTGCTTTAATAATTTTTTTAGCAACCCAAAATCATAGGGTTGTATGTTGCCATCTTCGAAGGTCTTATACCATTTGTATTTATTAGGCCCTTTGGTAGCATCGCTAAACCATGTAAAATAAATGCCGACAATTAATGCCAAGGCCACCACTATCATTAACAAAACTTTATTTCTATTCATTAGCTTTGACGGAGGGTGGTTTCAAATTGATTAAAATAAGGCAATAAACTTTCATAACGGTTTTTGTCGATGTTCATTTCACCGTACCAAATGCCATCGAAATTAAAAGTTAATTGACGGAAAGGGTCGTACACAGCTTTGCCACTTAGCTGCAATAAATATTCGTAATTGGTTTTTTCTTTTTTATAGTAGATTAAATTTTTGTGAATGAGTTGTTGCAATACTTCTAAGTATTTAATGCGGTAAGCTGTTTGGTAATCGCCCGCTTTAACCGCTGCGTTTAATGGTGTTAGCAACTCGGCATCGCGCAGGGTTTGTTCATCGAGATCATCAAAATTAACAAGAATGTTCGAATTGACTTTTAAATTTTTAGCCGAAGAATTTCTAACCAAGTAAATAATGAGTATCAATAAAAGCACCAAGGCCAAGCCAATAAAAACAAATTTTAAATCGGCAAAATCATAAGGCTTGTATTCTTTTTGATTTTTGTTTTTCGCTTTTTCAGGTTCTTTTTTGGGTTTTGCAGTGTCGTAAGTTTCTTTGAAATTTAATTTCTTGCGTTCTTTTTCCCAATAAGCCTTGTCGAACTGAGGCGATAGTCTTTGATTGTTGTATTCAGTTTGTTCTTCTTCACTGAAATTATAACCTTGGTAAAAATTAACGGTGGCTTCTTCTGTTTCTGTATCAGTGGTTGTAAGTTCTTCTTCTAAACTATCGGTGCTTACTGTTTCTATCACCTCTGGTGGTGGAGGTGGAGGCGGTGCATTGGGCGCTAGCTGAGCTTGAACAAAGTTCAAACTAAACAATGCCAAAAGCAATAGGGCGCTATGTTTATTCAGTTTCAATGCCATAGGCTTTATTTAGCGTGCCAATTTCAACGATGCCTTTTTTCAATCCCTCTGCGGTGCTTATTTCTTTTACAACATGGGCTACGAAATACATTTCTAAAATATAAAAGAGGATGCTAAAGGTTACCATCAGCATAAATGAAAAGAGCATTAAGCTTTGCAAAACTTTCGTATACATTTCATCACTCAATTGAATGTTCATGTCCATCAACATCAACATAAAGTAAGAGATAGGCGAGAGGATGAATACAAATCCAAAAAAGGAAATCAACATCACCATGCAAAGAATGCCAAAGAGTTTACCATATCCCGAAAATAATTTCGAGAACAAAGGGTAGTCACTTGATTGCAGGTCGTTAAAATTATAGCGCAACAACAACATAATCGCAATGGGCGAAAGGAGCATGTACAATAGCACCATGAAACCATTGTCGGAAAGCATTAAGGTGTTGAGGATAAGCGATACGACGAGCGATGAAGCCAAAATTTGCCATGCCTTGCGCGCGGGTGCTTTGAAATGTTTTTTGCAAATTTGAAGCGCTGCAAAACAACAAAGGCCTATCCAAACCGTGGAGATAAAATACATGGGCCACGACTCATCTGAATTAAACAAAAGACCAACATTACGGTACATTTTAATAAATTTCTCGAAATCGCGACTGAAAAAAGTGACGATAAAATCGCCAATTTCTATTTGCAATAATTTGAATTTGCCAATGGTATTTTCGAAATAAAAAAAGGCCAAGCTCACATAAAATAAAATGC
>CAJBKH010000279.1 GCA_903953615.1 uncultured Bacteroidota bacterium | reverse complement strand
TGATTATTTGCGCAGCATGTCGAATCCCAAATTGAAAAATCATCCCAAATACTATGATGGTCAGTTTTTCCAAAATCCTAGTAATCCCGATCGCAACAACGATTGGGGAGGTGTGCATTCCAACAGTGGTATCCAAAATTATTGGTTCTATTTATTGGTAGAAGGGGGCTCTGGTAAAAGAGAAGATGCTACTAAAACGCCATATTGGGTAAGTGGTATTGGTTGGGATAAGGCTAGTATCATAGCGTATACCACCCTTACTAATTATTTAACTACACAAACGGATTATATCGATGCCGCCTCGTTTTCTATTATTGCTGCCCAAGATTTATATGGCATGGGTTCTAAAGAAGACCGCATGAACCAAATGGCTTGGTATGCTGTTGGTTTGGCCGATTTGCCAACAGTAGGCTTGCAAAAAATAGCTTTAAGTTCTACCGTTACACTTTCGCCTAATCCTGCCAATGAGCAATTGCAAGTGCGTTTTGAAAACAACAGCAACGCATTGCGAACCATAGAGATTTGCGATGTAATGGGACAAGTCATATTGCAACAAAACATTGCCAATGGCAGCACCATTGATATAGCAAATTTGATGACAGGTGTTTACTTTATGCGCTTTGCAGATGGTACCTGTTTGAAGTTTTGCAAACTATAAGCCATCGGCATTATAGGCGGCCAATACTTTGTCAATCAATTTAGATTCTTTCATGTTCTTGTGGGCATAGCTATTGAATAAATTCATAAGCACTCTGCGCACAATGTCGGTATTGGTGCAAGGTTCGTAATACTCTGGTTTAACTTCTAGGTCCATATCGCCCATGATTTTTTTGAGATGGTCGAAATTAAAAACGCCACCACCATTGTAGGCATTGATGTAAAACTTTACATCGCCTATGGGCAGGTCGCTAATTTCTTGTTTCTCTCCAAAATTTTGAAGGGTTTCTGTTTCTTCGTTTTCAACATAGGCCATGATAAAGTGGCGGGGTAGGTTAACTCCATACACAGGCACGTTCAATCTTTGTGCAAGCAACATATAAATAATAGAAAGCGAAATGGGATTGCCCGCTTTGGTGTCTAAAACGCGGTTGATAAAACTATTGTCGGGGTGCAGGTAATTGGCCTCGTTGCCTTTGAAACCATGCAATTGAAACAAAATATAATTGAGGATTTTTACCTTTTCGAAAGAGGTAAGGTCGTAGTGAAATTCCAACCAAGCATCTAAACGCAGTCCTTCCAATTTTTGAATAAGGTAGGCTTCTGTCAAGTCGGGATATTTGAATTGACAGATGGTCACCATGGCCGAAAGCAGGTTTTTACCTCCGTTGTTTTTCCATTCCACCAATTGTTTCGAAAGGTGGTTCACCTTAATATGGTCGATGGCTTCTTCCAATCGATCGCGTTGCTCTGCGGTGTTTACCGCTTCAAACAAATAATCATTGAGCATTGGAATTTGTTGCACATCTGTTTGGGAAAGGGCATTGAATGCAATTTGCCAAACGTTTTCGTCATTGTCTTCCAATAAGGTTACCAGGGCTTTCAATTCATTTTCGGCTAGCATAAGGATTAATTAAATTCATACAAAATTAAGAGCAAATAAATCGCAAAAGCCTAGGGGCATTTGAAAGTTATAAACGCAGGGATGTGTTTATCCATTATTTTAAAATAAGAGTGGTTTTTATTCTAATCGAAACCCATTAATTTTGTGCTATGATGAAGTATGGTTTACTAGCAATGTGTTTGTATTTAACAGCCTGTACCGATAAGGCCATTATCGTAGATGAAATGCGCGATATTCCAAAGGCGAGTTGGGCGTTTAACCAAATACCCGATTTCGATTTCGATGTGAAGAACACCCAGCTCAATCACAATTTGTATTTGAACCTTAAGATTCAAAAAACCTATCCTTACGAAAATTTGTATTTGTTAACCCACATTAAAGATACCGAAGGAAAGATAACAAGCAGTCGCAAAAATTTTAGATTGACCGACGAAGATGGCAATCCAATCGGCAGCATGAGCGGCAATTCTATTAGTTACCAATTGCCCATTTTTACCAATATGAAATTTCAAAAATCGGGTAAGTACTTTATCGCTTTAGAACAAAACATGCGCGATAGTGTGATTAATGGGGTCGAGAGCATTGGTGTAATGATAAAGGAGGGCGAACCTGTTTTTTAATGGAAGGCCAAAAAATTGTTTTTTTCGATGGCTATTGTAATTTGTGCAGCGGTGCGGTGCAATTTATAATCAAGCACGATAAGCACCAACAATTTCATTTTGCCTCTTTACAAGGAACTGCAGCTGCCCAAATGTTGCCGGCACATTTAACCATTTCACAAGGTGTTGATTCTATTGTGTTTTTAGAGAACGGAAAATTCTATACAAAAGGTACCGCAGCATTAAGGATTGCCAAATACTTAAAATTTCCAATTAATTTAAGTTATGTATTCATGTTGGTGCCAGCCTTTATTCGCAATGTTGTTTATGATTGGATAGCACGTAATCGCTATAAATGGTTTGGAAAAAAAGAAGTTTGTTGGTTGCCATCACCGGAGTTAAGCAGCCGTTTTTTGCCATGAGATATTGTTTAATAATTATAGCGCTTATGTTAGGTGTGCAAAGCAAGGCACAAACCAAATTATACTTAGACAGTATGCTGAAGGAAGCCTATATAGCGAAGTACCCTTTTCATGAAGGCTTAACCTGCATACCCTTTTACTGCGATCCTTTTCAAGTGCGCAACATCAAAGCCAGCGATACCAGCATGTGTGGTAAGTTTGTGTTTATCAATAAAAATTTCGATGTCAAAATAAGACCGATATTCGAATTGCCTTGTTATTTCGAACCGAAGTTTAGCGAGGGTTTGTGTGCGGTGAATATCAAGGGTGAAATCGTTTACATCGATTCCTTTGGGGCCATTAAAATTAACACCCATCTGCCGGCCTGTTCAATGCAAAAAAACAAGGCAACACCATTTGTTAAAGGCCAAGCTAAATTATACAAGGGCAGTAATACACCTAAGAATTTTACTGAGATTTATACAATCAATACAAGCGGTAAACGCATTTCATCGGTGGCCATGGTAAAGGTAAAATTGAAACCTGTCATCATTGCGGCTAACGAACGCGAACGCAAAAAGGACAAGCAACCATTGGACATAAAAAATGGCAACGACAAGCCAACGGATATCACTGTGTTTCGACCTGTGTTCGATTTACCTGGCTTAACGGTTAAGAACCATTATCCAATTTCAGAAATGGATGCACAACGCTTGTTGAATAAGTACCCGCATAAAAATAACCGCATGTTGTTATATTACGATTGTGGCGATTATCAAAAAGAAAACATGGCCGATGAGGATACCTTTTACTGCGGTAAATTTGTATTCGTGGATACACTTTTTAATGTACGCATCAATGCGGGTTTTGAAATGCCATGTGGGTTCGAACCAGAATTTTCAGAGGGACTTTGTGCTGTAGGCATTGATAGTCAGATTGTGTACATCGATACCATTGGTCGCATTAAAATAAAAACCAACTTGGCCAGTTGCAACAAGGAGCAAAACAAAGCTAGTACCTTTAAAAATGGGATTGCCACCTTGTACCATGGCAATATCAATTCACCGGGCTTCTTTACCACCATTGCCATCAATGTGTATGGCGAGCGCGTAAGGTTATTGGAATTCGATGAATTAGAATTGGCCGCCAAGCGCCTCGATAAATTCAGCAACCTTACCCCCGAAGAAGCACTGGATTGTTTCGTCGGCAAAGGCAAAACCAATGGCTACTGGTTCCTAGTAGAAAAAAGCGGAAAAGTAAGAAAGAAGTTGGTTCTAAAACCTTAGGACAATTCGGTAATTTGTTAATGACTTCAAATAGCGAGAATTTATACATATGTCATAACAAC
>CAJBKH010000278.1 GCA_903953615.1 uncultured Bacteroidota bacterium | reverse complement strand
CCACCACGCATAGAAAATTTCAATTGGTCTTCTCGCGCAGGCTCGCCCTTCATACCTGACTAAAAGAAATTTTTACGTCCCGACAGTCATCGTGATGGACCCAGCGCGCACGCTTGTTGTACTAGCTCTGATTTGTTGTTTGCTCTACAGTAACGTATTTTCAAAATGGTTTATTATTTCTCTATATATTGTGGCTTCGACCGGTTCTCTTCTTTTACTTTTTGTTTGGGCAAAAAAGTAAACAAAAAGCCCCCCACGAATAAGAAAATTTAATTTATCTTCTCTCGCAGGCTCACCCTTCATATCTGATAAATTAAATTTTCACACTATTCGTGGACTCCACCCGCATGTAGGTTGTTTTAGTAATGGTTTGTGGTGTGTTTGGCCTTCCTTGTTTCTATTAAACTTTAATTTTTTATTGGTCAAAAAGTAGGCAAACTTAGCCGAAGGCGCTTTCATGAGCAAAGCGAATAAAAGCCCACCGTATATAGAAAATTTGAGGTGTTTTAAGTCTTTGTTCAGAGAATGATACCTTTAGAATTAAACTCAAAAACAATTAAGAACAAAAAAAAGCCCCGCATTGTATGTGGGGCTTTTTTGTATAGATGCGATTCATCGCATCCTCTTATTCGCCAGATTTTACGACGATGTCCATTAAGTCGCTGCTGATGCCAGTGAAGCTAAAGCCACCATCGTGGAATAGATTCTGCATGGTCACGTAGCGGGTGTAATCGCTGAATAAACTTACGACATAATTGGCACAAGCCTCTGATGGGGCATTGCCCAATGGACTCATTTTATTGGCATAGTTAAAGAAGGCATCGAAACCACCAACACCGCTACCAGCTGTGGTAGGTGTAGGACTTTGACTGATGGTGTTTACCCTTACTTTTTTAGATTTACCATAGTGGTAACCAAAGCTACGTGCGAAACTTTCTAACAATGATTTGGCATCGGCCATTTCGCTGTAATCTGGGAATACACGTTGTGCAGCAATGTATGATAATGCCACAATACTACCCCACTCATTCATAGCATCTTTTTTCAATAAAGTTTGCATTAAACGGTGAAACGAAATCGCTGAAATATCTAATGTTTTGTGCATGAAATCGTAGTTCAATTCGGTGTAAGGAATTTTCTTTCTTACATTTAAACTCATGCCTATGCTGTGCAATACAAAATCTAATTTACCGTATTTAGCAACCGCTGCATCAATTAAATTATTCATGTCCTCTTCTAAAGTAACATCGCAACCAATGACTTCAGAATTAGTTTTGGCAGCTAACTCATTGATAGCCCCCATTCGCAATGCAATAGGCGCATTGGATAATATAAATTCAGCACCTTCGGCATGGGCTAATTCAGCAACTTTCCAGGCGATTGACTTGGTATCTAATGCACCGAAAATAATTCCTTTTTTTCCTTTTAAAATCATGATTTAATTATATTAGTTTGATGCTGCAATTTTAGGTAAATAATATGGAATAATAGCAAAAAATAAGGTCGAGGAAGTCCCCGACCTTATCAACAATGTAGTGGCAGTGCCTTATTCTACAACAAGTTTTTTAACAGCTACTCCGTTTAAAGTATTTACTTTTACAATGTAAATACCTTTGGTCCATTGGGTACTTGGCAAGTTAAATACCGTTTGATCTTTACTAGCATTTGATTCAAATACAACTTGACCATTCATGTTCATAACAGTGATAGTTTGTGCATCTAACACTTCGATGTTTGCATTACCAGAGGTAGGATTCGGATACAAATTAAAATCAACGACCGTCGTACTGAGCACTGCGGTATTTGTACCACTCACACCAGTGGCAGTAGCCATGGCACCTATGCTTGCATTATAATAAGAACCCATGTTCGATGTTTCTAATTTCACGGCCTTTACCAAGTAATGGTTGTTGCCAGCATACGGATCAATATCGGTATAGGTTAATGCAGTAATAGGTTGTGTTGTAATTCTAAAATATAGATTATTCGCATCAGTGGCGCGGTAAATATGGTAACCTAAAAGTCCTGGCTCGTTAGAAGCGGTCCAATCAAGTTTTACATTTTTATTTGAATTCACTTTTGTGGCAGTAAAACCTTTTGGCATATCGCAATATTTCATACGCAATGTTGGATCGCCCAATAAATTCATGCTAATTCTTCGGTCTAAATAATTCCCATTATAACTACCCATAAAACCGCTAGCAAAGGTCAAATCGGTTACATTATTTTGAGATAAAATAGTTGAATAGCCAACAGAATAACCCAAGGCCATGTGTTGGAAATACCAATGCGGACGAGCAGTCCAGCAGTTGGTTAGGGTAAAACCTTTGCTAGCCAAACAACTTCTTAAGAAATTATCTGAATTATCCCAGTCGCCAAAATAGCT
>CAJBKH010000277.1 GCA_903953615.1 uncultured Bacteroidota bacterium | reverse complement strand
TAACTAAACCAATTTAAAATGAGATTACCTAAAATTCGATTGTACTTGCGCAAATCGGCGGTAATACTAACCGCTGTCTTCTTGTCATTACTGTTGTTATTTACTACCAATTCATGGGCTCAATCCCAAATAATTATTTCCGGTACAGTAACTGATGTTAAAGGAATTCCATTACCATTTTCAAACATCACAGAAAAAGGAACAAGTAATGGTGCCACTGCAGATGCTGAAGGGAAATACAATCTTCGAGTTAGCACAAAGGCAACCTTGGTTTTTTCTTATACAGGGTACAAAACTTTTGAAGCCTCTTCCAACGGACTTACCACTTTAAATGCCAGCCTTTCAGCTGATTTACAACAGCTCGATAATGTTGTTGTTACTGGATACGGTTCCCAACGAAGAAGAGAAATCACAGGTTCCGTTGTCACAGTTACCTCAAAAGATTTTATCAAAGGAAATGTTGGCAATCCAATACAGTTGTTACAAGGTAAGGTTGCTGGTCTGCAGATTAGTCGTGCTGGCGGTAATCCAAACCAGCCATTTACTATACGCTTGAGAGGTTTGAATACCTTTAGTGGAGACGCATCACCCTTGATTGTTATTGATGGGGTATTGGGTGGATCATTGGATGTATTAGATCCGAATGATATTGAATCAATGGAAGTACTGAAGGATGCTTCTGCAGCAGCTATCTATGGTGCCCGGGCCAGTGCTGGTGTAATCATTGTTACTACCAAGGTAGGAAGGGGTGCCTCTAAACCACAGATCAATTATTCCAGCCAGGTTTCTGCCGAAGAAATATCTAAATCGCCCGAAATGGCAACTGCAGCTCAATACCTGGAATTAGGCGGGCAGGACCGCGGAAGCAAAACAGACTGGTTAAAAGAAATAGCGCAAACAGGTATTTCAGAAGTGCACAATATCTCTATTTCAAATTCAAGTGCTGGTGGTTTTAGTTACAATATTGCGGCTAACTACAGAAATCAAAATAGTGTAATAAAAGATGCCAGTTCATACAAACAGTTAAATACACGTATCAACATGTCGCAGCGTTTCTGGGACAGCAAGTTGATATTATCCAGTACACTTGCTATTACATCCAGATCAGAAGACCAGGGTTACCAGCAATCACTCGTTCAAGCATATTATTATAATCCGACAGCACCAGTTTACGATGCAGAAGGAAAATTCTATGAAACAAAAGAACAGGATAGGTATAATCCTGTTGCAATTAATAAACAAAATGAATTAAATCGTAACCTAAGTCAACAGTTAGCTAACTTCAGGGCAGAGATCAGGCCTTTTAAGAATTTATCAATATCTGGTACTTATACTGAACAAAGATCTACCGATATGACTGGTGAATATTCAAAAAGGGACTCTTATTTGGGAGGTGCACTGGTAAATGGATGGGCAAGAAAATCAACCTCTGATGTTAATTACTCACAGTTTGATGCTGCCATTACTTACACCAATGCTTTCGAAAAACTTAAATACGTAATTACGGCAGGTAATTCGTACAATTATGATAATATTCAAACACAAGTAGCTGCTAATTCTAATTTCATTACTGATGATTTTTCTTACAATAATCTTGCAGCAGGCCAGGGTATCAACAAAAATGGAGTCGTGCCTGTTGAAGGCAACGAAGCACAGCCTCAAAATTTTGTAGGATCAAGCCAAAGGGAATCATTAACAAGAGCTTACTTTGCAAGAGCCAACTTAACTTATGATGAAAGTTATTTTCTTTCGGGCACTTTTAGGCGTGAAGGTTCATCCCGTTTTGGTCCTAATAATCGTTGGGGAAACTTCTGGGCACTAAGTGGAGGGTTTGATATAGCGAAAATCTTAAATCTTCCTTTGGATCAATTGAAAGTAAGAGCTGGATATGGAGTTACTGGTACATTGCCCAACGTTTATTATGGATATATTTCTACTCTTGGGCTTAGGAGTGGCGGTTATGCAAATGGTCAGTTTATCTCAGGTATCAGCCCTGCAACGGGATACAATCCTGATCTAAAATGGGAAGAGAAGGGTGAATTAAATATTGGATTTGATTTCGGTCTTTTCAAAAGATTAACTGGATCTTTCGATTATTTCGTAAGAAATACAAAAGATCTTTTAAATACGGTAGATGTTCCATCACCGCCTAACCAGGTTACACAGTTATTACTTAACGTCGGTGAGATAGAAACAAAAGGTGTTGAATTACAATTATCGTATGTAGCTATAAAAAACAAGGATTTTAGCTGGTCGATTGACGGGAATATGTCTACAGCAAAAACGATACTCGTAGAGTACAATTCAAAAAGTGATCAAACTATTTTGCGTGGAGGTGGTGCGGGGGCTTTAGGAGGTGGTGCAAACACGATCTGGACAAAAGAGGGAGAAGAAATTGGCCAAATCTACGCCCAGCCTTTTGTACGGTATAATCCTAATGGAGATCCAATTTTACTTTCAAAAGACAATAAGGAAATGGTCTGGTCTTCCGGAACGTTCCAGGACAATGCAAGACTTGTTGCCAATTCGCTTCCTAAAGTTTTTGCTGGTTTAGGTAATAATTTCGCATATAAGCAATTCGATCTGAGTGTTTTCTTTAGAGGAGCATTTGGCTATAGTCTCGTAAATGAAGGAAGAGCTGCCTTTGAAAATATTTCAGGTATCGCCAGGAGTAATGTAATGGTAACTAAGGGGGAATTCAATAAAAGTATTATTCTTCCACACTTTAGCACTCGTTATGTAGAAGATGCTTCTTTTGTTAAATTAGATAACGTTACGTTTGGATACAATGTATCTGTAAAAAATAAGAAAATTATCCAAGGTATCCGCCTTTATGTAACAGGCCAGAATTTGCTGACATTTACTAAATATTTAGGAGCTAATCCAGAACCAAGATATTTTAATCCGGGAAATACCTCAGAAGGTAGAAGAGGAAACAACTTTACTGGTAATAGTCTTTTCCCTGGTGTTGACAGGTTTTACACATATCCGCCAACAAGAATTTATACAGTTGGTCTAACCGTTAATCTTTAATATTTAAAAAAAATTGAAATGAATAAGATAAAAAATTTATTGCCAGCTTTACTTTTATTTGGATACCTAATGCCGGTACTAACTTCATGTAAAAAACTTGAGCCTCAGTTGTATGACCAGATAAAACCTGAAAATTTCTTTCAATCGCCAGATCAAGTTGTTGCCTTTACCTCTTCTGGCTACGCAAACGTTGCTGGTTACTTTGGTAATATGGCCTTGGAAGGGGGTGTTACAAGTGATGAACTTTCAAATGCCCTGAGATCAAATGATGGTTGGGGCACCAATGATCTTCAAATGGCACATACCTTCAAGGCCAATGCAGGATATGTAGGTAATGGATGGAACAATACATTTGGAGGTGTAGGTACCTGTAACCGTTTGATTGAGTTTCTTAAGAAACTTCCAACCGATCAAAAAAAGGCTATCGCGGAATTAAGGGCCTTGAGAGGTTTTTATTTATGGCAAGCATTAGATCTTTTTGGAAACATTCCTGTAGAATTGAGGTTTGAAGAGGCAGACCCGATACCCGCACAGGTAAAACCTGATCAAGCATTTAAAATTATCGAAACAGAATTATTACAGGCACTACCTGATCTCAACAAGGGTAAATCCCAGGCAACCTATGCCAAGATGAATGCATCGACAGTATATATGATACTGGCTGAAATGTATGTTAATGCCGAGCGTTTTGGTGTATCTGCAAAATGGACAGAAGCTGCTGCAGCTGCAAAGACAATCATCAGTTCAGGAGATTATTCATTAACACCTGGTTACTTTTCAAATTTCTTGATTAAAAATGAGCTATCTCCGGAAAATATCTTTGTTATTCCTTTTCAACGTAACCGTATAGATAACAATATCGTTCATCAGGCACTACATCAATCTGGTGAAAAGACCTTTGGCCTTGCGGCACAGCCATGGGGTGGATATTCAGTTAAAAGTGATTTTTATAATTCATTTGAAGCAGATGATAAACGTCGTGGAATGTTTATTGTAGGGCAGCAATATACAAAGGCTGCAGGCCCAATCTGGGATGCTAGTTTAGGATTTAAATATTCCAATCCGCAAGCTCAGTACAAACTCTACAACTGGTCAGAAGATTATAACCTACTATCAAACAAGGAAAGAGAATTTTGGAAACTTCCAACCCTCTCCGCTGGTCAAACTTATAAAGACTTGTCAGCTGCCGATCAGGAAAAAGCGGGCTCTATTGTTATTGACCCATCACCCACTCCAATACCGAGAACTGTTTCAGGCAGGTCTGAAGATATGATTAAGTACAGAGATGAGGCCAGGATGGGAAAGTTTGAAATAGAATCAGGTACTAATGTGCCAACCGGTTCAGATAATGATTTCCCAATTTTCAGATATGCAGAAACATTATTGCTAAGGGCAGAAGCACTTTGGAGACTGAATAATACAAGTAGTGAAGCATTGAATCTGGTAAATCAGGTTCGGGATAGAGCAGGATTACCAGCTCTAAAACTATTAACTGCAGAAACATTGTTTAGTGAAATAAAGCATGAGTTAGCATTTGAAGGAAAAGCAAGGGCTGTGCTGATAAGATTTGGCCATTGGGAAGACGATTGGAATTGGAAATATAGGGATGTCAGCAAGCCCGGCACCACCTATACTCCAGATATAAATAAAAGATTTTTCCCAATCCCTGAATCAGC
>CAJBKH010000276.1 GCA_903953615.1 uncultured Bacteroidota bacterium | reverse complement strand
GTTGAAGTGCTTAAAAACAAAATCGTAATCTTAGCTTAAGGCTTAGATATAAATATTTGAAAGTTCCCTGAGTTTAAACTTAGGGAACTTTTTTTATGCCCATTTATAAAGCTGTATAAACATCTCTGGACTCAATACTGCAACCGCACTGTGTTTAAAGTCGTGGACGTTCTGAGTAATTATCACATCAATTTTACTATTTACGGCACTATAATATTGTATGGCATCCTCAAGGTCTGTGAACTTAGACTGCATGGCATTCCTCACTATTTCCTCATTCTCTGTTGTGATTTTGAATGGTTCATAGATAGCGGATGATAAAGCTTTTACTTTCTTATCTGATTGGAATTGTTTATGAAGAAAATAGGAAGTAATCGCAATAGTGGTAGGCGATACCCAAGCGTTTCTGCTATAATTTAAAGCGAGTTCAACTGTGTTTTTACAATTGGTATGATTCAATGCATCACTTACCAACCAATCGATGATCACATTCGCATCAATAAAAACATTCCTCATTTTTATCTAAAACGCTTTTTGTGTTTGTCAATAATTGCAGATGTTATAGCTGTTTTATTGGTGCTATTTTGTTTGAGTGAAATAATGCCAGCAAATTTTGAAGCATGCGAATGAATGGCATGTGATGTTTTTTTTTCGGAAGATTTCATAGCGATATAGGTTTCTAAAAAATCAGTAACAAGACTAGAAATAGAAGACTTTTCATCTAGGGTGTAAGCTTTTGCTTTGTCTACAATGGCTTTATCGACACTAAGCGTTAGTTTATAATCCTTTTCTTGCGTTCTCTTTTTCATACGTACAAATATAAAAAACATTACGTAATCAAAAAAACATTTTCGAAATTATTCCTTTACCAAGCGATGGCGTTCGATCTGTTGACCTTTGTTGATTTCCATAATATAAATACCCGAATTCAATTTTTCAAGACTTAAAACAAATACGTCGCTATCAATATTTTCAGTTTCAAATACAACCTGCCCCAAGGCATTTAACAACCGAATGGAATGAATATTTTGACTATTACTGGTAGTTATTTTTGCATGAAGGCTCGCTGGGTTAGGACTCACTTTGAAATGATTGTAAACAAACGCGTTTACATTAATACTTGTTACCGCAAAACAATCTGAAGTATCTGTGCAGTTATTTTTGGTGACAATAACTGCATAATTTCCACTAACCATCGGTGTGTAAGATTGTCCATTGGCACCACTTATAGTTTGTTTGTTATTGTTGCAATCCAACCATTGATAAGTTGCCCCACTCATATTGGCGCTTACAATACCGCCATTTTTTGTAACGGTTTTATCGTTTTTTTGAACGGTCAAGGTAAGTTTTAGTGTGCTATCGCAACCTAAATAATTATAATAATTTTGGGTGTAGTTGCCGGAATTTGAATAGGTGATATTGTTTAATATAAATTGCTTGCATGCATTTTGAGTCAATGCAAAAGTATTGGCATTGCAAACCAAAGTGAAAGGGGCAAATCTGTTCTGAAGATTGTTGTCTACAGTTGTAAAAGGACCACCAGCCAATACATTTGTTTCATCGCTGCACAAAGCACTAACGCGGTTGCTTACAATAGGGTTCCATAAAAAAGGAATGGCCGTTGTTCTATTAATAGCCGCCAAACATTTTCTTTTAAATCCGCCAACCGTATCGAAGTCGCCACCAATAAATATATGCTTGTTGTTTTTTGATAAGCTGAACACTGCACCATTTGCATTAGGGTTCCAATTTGATGCACTGCCCGAGTTGGTGTCTATCTCTGCTATGCGATTTCTAGCACTGCCACCAATATTTTTGAAAGAACCGCCAAGTATAATTTTATCATCATTTAAAAGCAAACAATTAATGGTATTGTCTGCATCGGGATTCCATGATGTAGCAATTCCCGTAGCCGTATCAACTGAGGCTATTTTTCTTCTTGGCTGTCCACCGATATTAGCAAAATTGCCCCCAATAAAAACCCTGTCATTACTAACTGCAAGCGCATTAACGACAGCATCAGCAT
Source organism: uncultured Bacteroidota bacterium (assembly GCA_903953615.1). Classification (GTDB taxonomy): domain Bacteria; phylum Bacteroidota; class Bacteroidia; order NS11-12g; family UBA955; genus JABMMZ01. The sequence goes on along the minus strand of CAJBKH010000276.1, from coordinate 1,390 downwards.
CTGGTTTCCATTTATTAACGATTCCACTTAAAAAATCAACTGAAGCAACTTTAAGACGAACTTGTGCATTCGAAGAATTAAAATTACCCCCTAAATAAACCCTGCTATTCGAAACAGCAATGCTTAGCACTGATCCTCCAACAATTAAGGCATTCCATTTTTGAAGGCTAGCCGTTTTTGTATGGAGTGCTGCAGCGAAATTTCTTGAAAAGCCATTAACGATTGTAAAGGCGCCACCGATGTAAATTAAACTATCATGAATGGCCATGCAATTAATTGTGTTATTAAGCGTGTTCGCATTCCAAGAAAGGAGTTTACCGGTGCTAGCATCTAATGCCGCAATATTACTGCGACTTTCTCCTCCAATGGTTGTAAAGTCACCGCCAACATATATTTTATTGAATTGGGTATTTAAATGTTGCACTACTGAGTTGGCATGCGGGTCCCATGTTTTGGTTGCACCTGTTATGAGTTCAACAGCAGCTACATAATTTCGTTTCATTCCACCCATGGTCGTAAAGCTTCCACCTGCATATAAAGTTCTATCCTTAATTGAAATGCTGTTCACCACATTCCCTGAATTTGGATTCCATAAAAGCGTATTACCATAGTTTAAACTTTGCGCAGCAATTCTATTTCTATTTTGTCCGCCTATTTGAGTGAATGCACCACCAACATATAGTGTGGTATCTTGTATCGCCAATGCTCTAACGAGGCCAGTTGGATTGGGTGTCCATGCCGTTGCCAAGCCAGTGCTTGTATCAACAGCAGCTAAATTATTTCTATTTTGACCGCCAATTTTAGTATAACTACCGCCAACAATTAATGTTCCCTTATTTAGTATCATATTATAAATAGTGCCGCTAGTGCAATTCGGGTTCCATGCAGTAATTGCAGCTGTCGTTTCATTAATACTTGCAATGGCATTCCTGGTTTGTCCTCCAATGCTAGTATAGCTTCCTCCGGCTATAATTTTATCGTTGATATTAATTAGTGAATTAACGGAATTGTTAGCATCAGGATTCCAATTAAGTAAGCTGCCATCAATGCTGTTGAGCGCTAACAATCTATTTCTACCGATGCCACCAATTATATTAAATAAACCACCTGCGTAAATTGCATTGTTATTGACAGCAAGTGAATTGACACTGTTATTGGCATTGGGATTCCAATTGGTAAGTGTGCTAGTCGCAGTATCAAAAGCGCAGAGTCGACTGCGTGCAGCTGCACCCACAAAACTAAAATCACCCCCCAAATAAAGGATACCATTGTTTAATTGCATGGCTTTAACGCTTGAATTCAAACTAGGATTCCAACTGCTCGGAGCACCTGAGCTTGAATCTAAAGCTGCAATAAATGGGCGAGAAACACCGCCAATTAAATTAAAACT
>CAJBKH010000275.1 GCA_903953615.1 uncultured Bacteroidota bacterium | reverse complement strand
GATGCCATAAATAATAGTAGTGCTAGTCCAGTATTATTTGTTAGGGGATACAAGTTTGTATCTACATCGAATAGCGCGGCAGGATTATGTTCAATAAAATTTAGTTTTACAAATGTATCTTCATTACTAAATTATGAGACGTATACATGCAGGGTTACAATACGATATGATTTTAGCACAACCGATTCCCCCGGCGATCCATCTACAAATTCGTATACTACTTACTATGGAACTTTAGTAATGTTTCCAGCAAGGCTTACTAACAACTCCTCTACTAGTGTAAACGGCACTCTAAATAATACATATACGGATATGAATGGTCTTACTACATATACTGCGTATGCATCTCCGAATAGATTTTATTGGACAGATAATTATGTAAATACATATGCTAATCCAACATCAACTATTCCTGACCCGGTAGTGATACGTGTAACACAACCAGCCCAAAGCACCCCTGCGATTAACATCGTTCTGTATAATCCATTAATAACCTCATTAAATACTAACCCATCCGCATACAACTTGACAATTTCTGTATATATTGAAGTAGTAAACTCTGGCAACTCAAGTCTTGGTGTATCAGCATCAACTAGTGGGTTTCCTACTGGTGCTGTTCAAAAAACGTTTTAACCATTCAAATATACTTAAATATATGTATTCATGTAGTTACATCAATGTCATTGCTGACTGAAGGAATATCTCAATTATATCGAAGCACCGATTCTACGAAAACTGTTAAAATAGACCCAGATTTAAATTCCCTCGTACTTAGCGACATGGTATCCAATAAAGTATTGACAATAAATAGCCAACAACTTTCAAACAATAGCGGCCAGGTGTTAGAGTTTGCAGACATTTACACATCTGTAAATAAAATCACCGCAATTAAATATCCTTCAGATAATGCAACTACGCTTAATATTACCGATACGGTTATACTTGGTCCCGTAGGCGGAGGTGCAAACACATCCAAAATAACAAACGAGTCGTTGATAATAAACGATGGACTTGGAGCAATAATCAATCTCTCTGTTATTGGAACATATGTTTCAAACGCGGCCACTGATGCCGCCGAGTATTCTACAGACCATGTTCGATTGTATAACACATTCAGTCCGGTTGAAACCACAATAAACTTAGACCGCGTAACAATAACCAGTGCCAGTGGACAGATGTTGCAATTATTAAACAACGCCACATCACCATACGTGGTTCCTACTTTGTTGTTGCGCAATGATGCTGGTAACGAAGTGTCTCTTCGATTTAACGAACTGAATTGTGATAGCAACAAGACGTTTGTGTTCAACAACAACAATCGGTTTTTTAAACAAATGAACCCCGTGTCTTTTTTACTGCATGAATTAGTTACCGGAGACACTATATACAAGTATATGTCTTTTGTTTTTTTTCAATCATCGTCTCCTTCGGACAGTTTGAATTTGTTGGGCGTGTCTGAATATTTGGACGACAATAATTTACCAGGATGGTCGTTTATCGTTTCAAACTATGCAAATCATGCGATAGTCATCATTACATCAGGTATAAATAACTATTCTCACGGTACAAATTTAAGTGCAAGTCCTATTGTAATCGGCAAATGGGCAACGTGTCGTATAACATTGGTATTAAGCCAAACCGATGGGTACCTGTGGAGCGTGGCGCAGTTTTAATGTGGATTTAACCGTATATATACATAAGTACAGAATGATGTATAAATAGCGGAACTGTAAAAAATACTAGCCAAAGAAAAAAAATGTACATATTACCAAGCACAAATTCGTAGTAGTGACGAAGCAATTACTACATTTGTAACCTGTCTAGTATGTGATAATCATTGGACCTGTTAATTATAACAAACCTCTATAAAGTTTTAGTT
>CAJBKH010000274.1 GCA_903953615.1 uncultured Bacteroidota bacterium | reverse complement strand
TTTTTTCTTCTAATCTTTTTGCAGCTTGCAAAGCTGATTTTAACATTCACCGTGTTTCAGCGAATTCGTTTTATTTAACCGACACTTCAACTTGTAACAAGTCCCAAACCAGTTTCAGTTTAAAAGTTACCAATGGCACCCAAACAAGTGTCATAGGCTATGGTTATAATGTGACCATACCATTCAATGGGACAGCGCGTATTCTGTTAATGATTTACGATAGTTCGGCAGCTTGCTTCGATTCCATTAGTAAAACATTTGTAGTTTCGGGCAATAACAATTGCAAAGCCGATTTTCACATTGCCAATATTAACGGTCTCTATACTAGTTTTGGTTTGTTGTATTACAACCCGGCTTCTGTTCGCTATAAAATGGATTTTGGAGACGGTTCATTTGCCTATAGCATGAACACAAATCATACCTATGCATCATGTGGAACCTATACCGCAACCTTGTATGCGCGCGACAGTACACAAAGTGCATTGGATACTTTTGTTTACACGTTTAAGATAGGAATCAATCCTATTATAACAGCTTATAAAATCAATAATAGTTCTTATAGTTTCGGTAATAACTCATTTTATACCATCGAGGGATTTCAACTTCACAGTGATAGTATTAATAAAAAGTGCCATTGGGACTTTGGTGATGGCGATACGTCAAGTAATAATTACATAAACCATACTTATACTAATCCTGGAACTTATACGGTAAAATTGGTGATTACTTTTACAGGCAGTGCCAATGCTTGTAGTAAAAAAGATTCAACCACATTTACCCTTCAGGTTGGTTGTTCAATTACGCCAAACTTCACCTATACGTTAACAGGTAATACTTACAGTTTCGACAATACAACATCAGGATCGAACTTGCGATATCTATGGCGTTTTGGTGATACCACCACTTCTACTCAAAAGCACCCGACCCATGTATTCAAAACACATAAAAACTATTTAACTGAATTGGTGGCCATCGACACGGTTTATGGCTGTCGTGATTCGATTGCGAAGTATACCAAATTCTGTAATATTGTCGCAAACCTTCAATTGGTATACGATTCGGCACATCCTTACCAAGCTACTTTGTATAATTACTCAAGCGGACCAATCAACAAACACCATTGGGATTTTGGCGATGGTACAAAATCAAATGCATCGGCACCAGTGCATAATTATTCCACCACTGGATTTATTAGCTTGAGGTACATTGGCACCGATTCTACCACTGGTTGCAGTGATACAGCGGTTATCAATTTCACAATCGATGGCAGTGGTAATATTAAACGCAAAGCCTTTGTGTTTACAGTTGTCGATAAAACAAATACGGCATCAGTTGATGAGGTCGCTGCAAAAGCCTCTTTTAATGTTTTCCCAAATCCATTTACAAATCAGCTGAACTTGACTTTAAGTGGATCGGATATCGTCCAATCAATCGCGGTGTTTAATGGAATTGGACAAGAAGTCAACACAAATATTGAATTAAAAAACGATCGCGAATATTTAATTAATGCCACTGAAGAGATGGCGACTGGTATCTATTTCGTGAAAATTACAATGGAGCATTCCATCGCTTATCTTAAAGTTGTGAAGGGGAATTAAAGCTGTTATATGTTAATAAGAAAGGCGGTGATTGATACCGCCTTTTTTATTTCTAATTGTTTTGCTTTTCTATGAGTCGAAGTTGAGCACTGGTTTTGGTGCTGCCATCAGGACTCCAACCGGGTGGCATAAAGAGGTATTTAAGTTTATTCATAAACGGCCCTGGCTTGTTAATGTCTTTAAAAATTTTCACCCATTCATGAAAAATAACTTTCAAAGGATGGTAGGTTTTTATATTGCTAGTGAGACCATAACGAGGGGCTTCGGTTTCTTTTTCGAAGGTGCCAAAAAGCTTGTCCCAAATAATTAATACTTGTCCCATGTTTTTATCGAGGTAGGCCACGTTGCTGGCATGGTGCACACGGTGGTGCGAAGGTGTTACAAAAATGGCTTCATACCAATTCGGTAATTTAGGAATGGTTTCGGTATGCAAAAAGAATTGGTAAAATTGATTCACCGCATACATGAACATAATCGTTAAGCCATCGAAGCCTAAAAATGCAACAGGGATATAGAACATGAAACGGTATAGGGGTTGGAGTACCGAAGAGCGCAATGCTACAGTGAAATTGTATTTTTCGCTGCTGTGGTGATTGCTGTGAACGGCCCAAAGAATGCGGCTATAATGTTCAGAACGGTGAAGCCAATAGAAACAAAAATCTTGACCAACAAAAACTAAGAACCAAGCGAGGACAGGGTAGTAGGTGAGTAAATCTGGTTTGTAAATTGCATGGCGATTGCACCAATCCAAAACACCAAAGGTTGCAATTTTAATGGTGATATCTAGCAAAGCACCAGCTACACCCATCCAGATAGAGATGGCACTATCTTTCCAATCATAAAGTTCTTTGCGCTGTTTAATCCCAATGACGATTTCGGTCACAATAAAAACCAAATACATTGGAATTGAAATTGCCAACAACCATTCTTCTTTTGTCATACAGTAATTGCAAAAGTATTTATATTCTTTGAGCTTTTACAATGATGTACATCAATTTTAATGAGAATGAAGGTTTTAAATTTGAAAGTACTTTCAAAGAATTGCTTAATAATTTATAAATGAGTAAAATTAGGGGAGCTTGCACTGAAACGAATTGAATAGGTGTCGGTGTTTTGGTCAAAAAGCGATATAATTGCACTTATGTCTGACCGTCTAAAATTACTTTTTTCTTGGTTACTCTTTACCTGCTGCTATTCTAACATAAGTTACTCGCAGGTGATAGATTACAATCATTATTCACCTATGAAATGTGAAGGTGAAACACCAAGTGAATTTTTGTTGTCAAGTTTTAATAAATACAATACCGATGCAGCTGGACTTTCAAGAAGTGAAGCAGGTAGTAAAAAAGAACTTAAATTACAAAAAGAATTTACACTCATCAATCATTATAAAATTGATGAAATATTGTTTTCGGGCAAGGTCATTTATGGCAATTCAGTTTGCGAATACATCAATAAAGTAGCTAATAAGTTGTTGGCAAAAGAACCTGAGTTGAAAAGTAAAATGCGCTTTTACTTGTTGAATGTGCCATATGCCAACGCATTTGCAACCAATAATGGCATTGTAATGGTAACAACAGGCTTGATGGCGCAATTAGAAAATGAAGCGCAATTGGCATTTGTACTATCGCATGAAATTTCGCACTATAAATTAAAACATTCCTATGAATCATACAAGAAGTCGCAAGACATCATGACCAGTAAAAGATATGATGATTTAGGGACTGATGAGAAATTAATTAAGCTTTTAAAATACAGCAAAGAACATGAAGCGGAGGCCGATGTCGAAGGACTAAAAATGTTTGCAAAAGCAGGGTATGATAAAAATGAATCCATTAAAATGATGGATATTCTTTTGTATAGTTATTTACCCTTCGATGAGATACCTTTTCCAAAAGATTTTTTCAACGATTCATTCTATAAATTGCCTGCCCAATACTTTCCTGATTCTGCTACCCCTATTTCTGCAGCAGAAGATGAGGATGATGAAGAAAATTCTCATCCCAATATTGAATTTAGAAAGGACAATTTAAACAAATACATTAAGGGAACAGAAAAAGGAACACTTCAGTATTTTGGTTCTGAATTTTTTGATGAAGTCGTTAAAAGGTGTCGTTATGAATTAGGTTATTTATTGGTTGCAAGAGGAAGTTATACCAAAAGCTTTTACCATGCCTATCTGTTGGCGCAGCATTACGGGGAGAACCAATATACTAGTGAATTAATGATCGGCAGTATGTATGGTCTTCATAAATGGAAAATCAATTCGAGCGATTTGATGGAAGAAACAGAACTAAAAACAGAAGAACAAGGTTACGAAGGCGAAATTTCCATTCCTTTTCATTTGTTTATGGTGATGAAGAAAGATGAATTTAATGTTTTAACGGCTAGAATGATTGCTAGATGGAATGAAAAATATCCAACTAAATATACCAATAATATTAAATGCGATGCTTTTATCGACTTATTATATGCCCACAAATTTCATATTAATGAGTTTAATGTAACTGAAGGAATAGCTGATGAAGAAAATTTAAATAGTGAAGATACGCTCATTGCAAAAAAAATAAGTACAAAAAAAAAGGATGCTAAAAATATATCGAATACAATTAAGGACAGCAAGGTCAAAAAAATTAAAAGGAATAAACGACTTGGTGAAATTTCTTCGAATTCTCACTATTTCAAAAATGGATTTGTTACTGCTTATAAAAGCTTAGATTTTACCTCATTCTTCGACTCAATAGAAAGGGTCGTTGCCAAAATCAAAGCGGCTGAATCGGACTTAGGATTAAGTCAATTGCGTAGCGAACCCTACCGTCGCAGTCGCGAGGCTTTAAGAGATGATATGAAAATTCAAAGAAATAAAGGGAAAGCCTTGGGCATAGATTCCATTATATTTATTTCGCCATCTTACAGTTCCGCTTACTATGATGCATTTGAAAGTGAGGTTAGATTTGAGAAGGTAGAGGATGAATTTAAAAGTATTAAGATTTCCAAATTCGTCGAAGATTACGCACAGATGATTGATTTAAAAACAGATCTTATTGATATTAATCAGCGAGGTAATTTAAATACTGATCAACTCAACCGCTATGCACTTGTGTCGAATTGGATAACCGAAAAATATTCTCATGTCGATCGCCATGATTTTGTGTTTTCACAAAAATATATGGATAGCTTGGTCATCAATGACGGGTATAGAAATGTTTGTTTATCTGGGTTTAGTTATAAGAGTGTCAAACACGAAACCAATGCAGGAATGATTGTTGCTGGCTTGTTTTTACTTCCTGCTGCGCCTCTTATTATTGGTTACGCGGTCGATTCAGATAAGGAGCTATTGTATTTTAGTGTTGTCATGGATTTAACAACGGGGGAACAAAAATTAATCAATTACAAAACCATTCGCAGGCGACCGAAATCGAATATTATTCATATGCACTTGGCATATACCATGTACCAAATTAAAAGAAAGTTAAAGAAGAAATAGTTATGAAAAAGTACTTTATCACACTGCTAGTGTTCACACTATATTTATCTGCCTCGGCTCAAAAATATTACCACTTCATGGAAAAAAATACCATTGGGTATTCAAATACAGTATTTCATACCATGGATGTTTTAAGTTTTAAATACAATAAACATACATTTACCCTTCAAAGGGTTTTAAATGCGCGTACCACCTTGTTGTTTAATTATTCAATGACCAAAGCTAAATGCCGTTTTGGATATGAGAATGCACCAACCCTAGCAACCATAAAGACTGATCAGTTTGGTCGTACAACCGTTAATGAAGGCTACCACGTTTTAACTGGTAAGAATTATTATCAAGTAAAAGGGTTTGAATTGGGTATGCGTAAATTTATTTTATCAAAAGGTTCTTTAGCACCCTATGGCACCTTTGTAGAGATGAAATTGGGCTATGAGAATTTAACCAATAATCCCAACGACTCATTGGCATATTATAATTCAAATGGTTACAGAACGTATGAAAAGTTCTCAAACATTGAAAAAAATAATTTAACCTTCGTGAATTTTGTTGGAGGCGTTGGCTCAACAAAACCGATTGCGAAAAATATTTCCTTTACTTGGTTAATGAGCATGACTTTGCCAATCGGTTTTTGGGGTAATCAAACAACGCAACAATTGTCTACCAATGGTTATAGAGAAATTGTTTTCAATAGTGATGAGTATTTTTTAGAAAGTTCTAAAATGACCCATATAAGAAACAATGTCTTGAATATTAGCCTCGGCTTAAACTACAGTTTCTAATTAAGCGTGGCCATTAGCGGCTAACCAGCGCTCGGCATCTAATGCAGCCATACAACCACTTCCTGCAGCCGTTACCGCTTGTCTGTAAATTTTATCTTGGGCATCGCCACAAGCAAATACACCATCAATATTGGTATAGGTGCTGTCTGCTTTGGTAATTAAATAACCTTGCTCATCCATGTCTAGCCAATTTTTGAAAATGCCTGTATTAGGCGTATGGCCAATGGCCACAAAGAAACCAGTTAATTTAATTTCTTTGGTACTGCCATCTACTACATTTTTGATGCGCACACCTTCTACTAAATT
>CAJBKH010000273.1 GCA_903953615.1 uncultured Bacteroidota bacterium | reverse complement strand
GTTTAACCAATGCTTTTGATTTCCCAGGCTTTGTTCCAGCATTTATTCGTCCGCAGTTTTGCTTAGGCCGTGGTCCTTTCCGTTGGGTGGCTTTGAGTGGCGACCCTGAAGATATTTATGCTACAGATAGAAAAATATTAGAATTGTTTCCAAACGATGAGGGCTTGAAACGTTGGATTACCATGGCACAAGACCGCATTGAATTCCAAGGATTACCTGCGCGTATTTGTTGGTTGGGTCAGGGCGAAAGAGAATTGGCCGGACTAGCCTTTAACGAAATGGTAAAGAATGGCGAGGTAAGTGCACCGATTGTAATTGGTCGCGACCACCTTGACACAGGCTCAGTGGCTTCGCCTAACAGAGAAACAGAAGCCATGTTAGACGGCAGTGATGCCATTGCCGATTGGCCAGTATTAAATGCTTTAATTAACACAGCTGGTGGTGCCAGTTGGGTAAGCTTACACCATGGTGGTGGTGTTGGTATCGGCTATAGTATACATGCAGGTATGGTGATTGTTGCCGATGGCACTAATGATGCTGCCGTTCGCTTAAAGCGTGTCTTGCACAACGATCCAGCAATGGGTGTCATTAGACATGCAGATGCAGGATACGATATTGCAAAAGATACGGCTCGCAAACACCGTTTAGATCTTAAAGAAAGATTGGCTGATAAGTAATATTGCGAATCCTTTAAAATAAAAAACCCTAAAGTAAACTTTAGGGTTTTTTATTTACCACAGTTTATGGAATATTAATTTGTTTTTGCAATTTGCCTTGTAACCATATTGCCATTAATACCTTTTAATAAGATTGTATAAATGGCAGGTGGCAACCCATCTATTTCAATTTCATGAACATCGGTATTATTCAAGAATTGCTTAACTACAGTTTGACCAAGTGAATTTAGCATTTGAACCTCCGTAAAATTATTGCCATTGGTTTCAATGAACAATTTTTGATTAAATGGATTGGGATAAACAGAAATAGTGTATGCTAATATTTTTGAAACACTCGAAGGCTGTGGTGCTTTTGCAGGACGCAATAGCAAACTCACATTTTGACCCGAGGCGATAAAACTCGACCCATTGTAATAGAAGCTAACAATTGCACGAACAATTGCACCCTTGAATTTACTAGAATAAAAATTGACTTCAATGTATCTTTTAGGTTCGCCTTTCGCATTTGACTCGTTAAAAACCTTAAGCTCCATTAAGCATGAATCATAAAATTGGTTATTACTTATTTTAACTCTACCCCAACCTGGGTAAGTCACCTTTACAGTGCCTTGAGATGTTCCAGAATCAAAATCAAAACCTTGACTTCTGTATTTGAAAGCATCGATGCGGGCTTGTTGATAGATGAATGGAAATGATAAATACTGAACCTTATTTGCGTAAACATGGTAGCTAGGCGGGGCCGCATTTTGAGTACCTACCCACTCAATACTGCTAGAATTATTGGTGCTACTAAAAAATTTATAGGACGTGTAGCCATACTGACTTCTTTTAACCATAAAATTAGCTGCAGAATGCGTAGGTTGAAAACTACCAGATACATTTAAATAATCTTCGACCGAAGAATCGT
>CAJBKH010000272.1 GCA_903953615.1 uncultured Bacteroidota bacterium | reverse complement strand
CTGTTTCTTCATCATTCATGCCCATTCTACCGAAAGTTTCGCGTATATCTTTCGCAGCAAGTACAGGGTCGGGGTTGCCATTCGGTCCTTCTGGGTTTACGTAGATAAGTCCCATTTGAACGGCTGCCAAAGGGTTTTCTAATTTGCGACCTTCAGTATAGCGTTTATCATCTAACCATTTTTTTTCTGAACCCCAGTATACATCGAGTTCAGGTTCCCAAACATCGGCACGTCCTGCAGCAAAACCGAATGTTTGAAAACCCATCGATTCGAGGGCAACATTACCAGTCAGTAGCATCAAGTCGGCCCAAGAAATTTTGTTGCCATATTTTTGTTTAATTGGCCATAACAGTCTGCGTGCTTTGTCGAGGTTGCCATTGTCGGGCCAACTATTAAGAGGCGCAAAACGCTGCTGACCAGCTGAAGCACCACCACGTCCATCGGCCGAGCGGTAGGTACCAGCACTGTGCCAAGCCATGCGAATAAATAAGGGACCGTAGTTGCCAAAGTCGGCTGGCCACCAATCTTGCGATTGGGTTAAGATGGCTTTGATATCATTTTTAAGTGCAAAATAATCCAAACTTTGAAAAGCGGTAATATAATTAAAATTGGCACCCATCGGGTTTGAAACCGAGGTGTTTTGCCTCAGTAATTGGAGGTTAAGTTGATTAGGCCACCAGTCGGCATTGGTGGTTTTATTAGATTGCATATGGGGAACTTTTGCACTTGTTTTTACACTTGTGTCAGCGGGGTTGCTAATACTAGCATGATAAGGACATTGGGCAATGTCGCCCTTGCCATTTTGAGCATTTGCTGCAAAGGCAATTGTTAAAATAATTGCGATGAGTAAATTTTTCATTGGTTATATTTTGATTGATTAATATTACAAAAATAGGCACATCGATACCTTTTAAAGTATCGAATTTATCAATCATATATGATAAAACTTATATTAATTAAAAACACTATCGATTATACAACACAATTTAATCATAGTCAATCACCTATTAAAAAAGGAAAGGTAATTAGTTATTTGAAATAATATTTATTTTTCCAAAAAACTGACTAAATACAGTTTTTTCATTCTAGATTTGGCTTCATGTTTGGGGTAGCCTGATAACATTAGAATAGCTTTCGTAAGGAAGGCTCATACATATATAATCTGAACTACCTACGCTTGGTAAACGCTTTTGAATTAATTTAAGAAAAATAGTATGAGTAAACCCATCAAAATGCGGTACCATCCAAAGATTTTAAAACCATGTTTATTTAAAAAGCCAATAAAGCTTTTAATAGCGATAAGGGCCACTATAAAGGCAACAATATTACCAGTGAAAAATAAGGTTATATTCTCTTTCGAAGAAAGTATCATTTCGTATCCTTTTTGGTCGCCACTGGCCAAATGCCAATGCTTTAAAAAGATCGAATAAGTTGTAACTGCTAACATGGTAGGAACTGCTAAAAAGAAGGAGAACTCTGCTGACGCTTTTCTCGTTAATTTTTGTTGCATGCCGCCAATAATAGAAGCTGCCGAACGACTCACACCTGGCATCATGGCAAGGCATTGCCAAAAGCCAATGGTAACAGCTTTCGGAATGGTTATGTTTTTCTCGTCTTCAATGCTGGGATTCTGAAAGAATTTATCAATGAAGATTAGCACTAAACCACCCAACACCATTACAATGGCAATGGGGATAGGTTTTTCTAATACGGTTTCAATCATGTCATCAAATAAATAACCCAATACCAAGGCTGGAATTACGGCACAGGCCAATTTGATATAGAAGGAAAAATTTTTAAAGTCGAGGAATTTTTTCCAATAGAACACTACCACTGCTAGTATTGCGCCAAATTGAATGGACACCTGAAACATTTTTACAAATTCATCTTTCTCAACGCCCAAAAAGGTGCTGGTAAAAATCATGTGTGCGGTAGAAGAAACAGGTAGGAATTCGGTTAGCCCTTCAATGATGGCGATGATGATGGCTTGAAGAAGGCTCACTTCGTGGTACTATCTTGGTTGTTGCTAGTGTTAGAATCTTTTGGAGTATGAAGGATAGAATAAACTCCTAATGCAAATCCAAGAACAACAATAATAGGTGCTACTGTAATTTTAATGGGCGCATCAAATGGCAAACTATCGCCACTGCCCATTACTGTAAAACCAATCACCAATACAAGCACACTGGCTGCTAATAATATGTAGTTTTGCTTTTTAAAAACCATGAAATTATTGACTGCTTTTTTTTCAGTGGTTTTGCTTGTATTTTTTGCTTTATTGCTTGCTGTTGCCATGGTTAATATAATTGCTCAATTTTTAATTTTAAATATCTTTTGGTAGAGAATAATACGCTTATTAATATTATTACAATGGCCAAAACTAGTAAAATTCCTGCTAAAATCCCATATTTAGGCAAAAATAATTGCCAGTTATTCGACTGAAGTTCCTTTTCAGTAAGATAAACGATACCTCCTAATAAGGTAAATGCTATTCCTGTGGACACCAAAGCATAAATAAAATACATACTTAAAAATGGTCGAATAATAAACCAATCTGAGGCACCTACATACTGCATGCTTTTTATAATAAACCTACGAGCAAACATATTTAAGCGCACCGTGCTATTAATAAGCGCTATTGCTATAATTAAAAATATGAAGGCAATTGATGCTAATACCAATTCTATGGTTTTAAAATTTTGATTGATTTGGGTTAGTAAATTATGCCCAAAATCGTCTTTGGCAAAAACAACATCATCCACTTGGGGCATTTGACGCAATTTTTTTTCTATGGTTGCCATCATGGTTTCATCTGCAGCCTCTGGATTTAGGTGCAATTCCAAACTATGTGGAAATGGATTATAACCCAAGGTTTTAATAAAATCATTGCCTGTTCTGGCAATTTCTTTGCGCGCTGCAATTTCTCTGTCTACAAATAGCGATGCTTTAACGTAACTGAGTTTTTTTATTTCACTTTCGGTTTGCTTGGCAACTTGTGCATCGGCATCGGCATTAAAAAAAACAAACACTTCGAAATTATTGCGGTAGTAGGAAGAGAGGTGATTGGCGAAGATGCTAATGATACCTATTAAGCCAACAATGAATAATACCAAAGACATGCTAATGATAGTAGGCCAAAAGGAGGTGCGTTTCTTGTATGTATTATTCTGATTCAAAATGAAGGGTGCAAGTTAGTTCAGGAGTTGGGTTTAAACAAAGCATAAAAAGATATAGTATCCACAATTTATGATGTGTGCGAATGAAATTGAAGCATTTAGTACATTGTAATAGGACTTATACCCTTTTTGAGCAATCCCTATGGTTAGCTGATTTCTTTTCAATATTTTTGCTTCCTCAATTTAACATGGCGTCTTATCATTTCAATAGCATCGAGAAAAATTGGCAAAAGTTTTGGGCCGAGCACCAAACTTTTAAAGCCGATAACAACAGCGAATTACCAAAGTATTATGTACTCGATATGTTCCCTTATCCAAGTGGTGCAGGTTTGCATGTGGGCCATCCATTGGGCTATATAGCAAGTGATATAGTGTCAAGATACAAAAGACACAAGGGGTACAATGTCCTACATCCAATGGGGTACGATTCATTTGGTTTACCTGCCGAGCAGTATGCCATACAAACTGGCCAACACCCTGCCATTACTACTGAAGAAAATATTAAGCGTTACCGTCAACAGTTGGATAATATTGGTTTTTCTTTTGATTGGAGTCGCGAGGTACGAACAACAGATGCACAATATTATCACTGGACCCAATGGATATTTATTCAATTGTTTAATGCATGGTACAACAAAGTATCAGATAAAGCAGAGCCGATAAGCGAATTGATTAAAAAGTTTGAGACGACCGGTAATGCGAATGTGAATGCGGTATGCGACGAAACAAAGACATTTACTGCAAATGATTGGAATGCCTTTACTGAGAAAGAACAACAAGGCATTTTGTTAAATTACCGATTGGCTTATCTAAGTGATACCATGGTGAATTGGTGCCCTGAATTGGGAACTGTATTAGCGAATGATGAGGTAAAAGATGGCGTCAGTGAAAGAGGAGGTTATCCAGTTGAAAGAAAATTAATGAGTCAGTGGAGTCTGCGAATTGCAGCTTATGCTGAGCGTTTATTGCAAGGCTTAGACACTTTAGATTGGACAGAAAGTATCAAAGAAGCCCAAAGGAACTGGATTGGAAAAAGTGAGGGGACTTCACTTCGCTTCGCATTAGCTCAGACAGATGCCAGCATCGAAGTATTCACCACCCGACCAGATACCATATTTGGTGTTTCATTTTTAACGCTTGCACCCGAGCATGAATTGGTAGTACAAATTACGACCGATGCCTGCAAAGCTGCAGTCGAAAATTATGTAACCATATCAAAAAATAGAAGTGAGCGCGATCGCATGGCCGATGTAAAAACAATTAGTGGTGAATTTACTGGCGCTTATGCCATCCATCCATTTACCAAGGCTTTAATCCCAATTTGGATTGGTGATTATGTTTTGGCTGGCTATGGTACTGGTGCTGTTATGGCTGTTCCAGCGCACGATAGCAGAGATTATGCCTTTGCAAAACACTTTAATTTGCCAATTCCGCAGGTAGTAGAAGGAGGAGATATAAATGTTGAATCCTATGATGCCAAAGAGGGATTGCTTATCAATTCAGATTTTTTAAATGGCTTAGAAGTAAAAGCCGCTATTAAAAAAGCAATTGAAAAAATAGAAACTGTAGGTTTAGGAAAAGGAAAAACCAATTACCGTTTGCGCAATGCTATTTTTGGTCGCCAACGCTATTGGGGCGAACCTATTCCAGTATATTACAAAGAAGGTGTTCCCTATGTAGTTGAAGAGAAAGATTTGCCAATTGCTTTGCCAGAAGTAGATAAGTTTTTACCGACCGAAACAGGTGAGCCACCATTGGCAAGGGCTCAAAATTGGAACTATAATGGCCATGCTTTTGAAACAACTACCATGCCAGGTTGGGCAGGTTCATCATGGTATTATTTGCGTTATATGGATCCTAACAATGCCAATGAAATGGTAGGCAATGCGGCTGTTAATTACTGGCAGAACATTGATTTATATGTAGGTGGAAGTGAGCATGCAGTAGGCCATTTATTGTATGCAAGATTTTGGTGTAAATTTTTAAAAGACATTAGCACTGTGCCTTTCGAAGAACCATTTAAAAAATTAGTGAACCAAGGCATGATTCAAGGTACTATTTGTACTACTTATATTTATAGTTATCAAAATGGTTTGAATGAGATTTTTAAATGTGCAATTTCTTCTGAGTTACATGCACAATTAAAGTCTGGTAATTCAGAAGTTGCTAATAATTTAATGGCAGCACAAATTGGGTCAAGCATCGCCGACTGTCAGTATGTGAATGAAGTAAATGTGCCATTTGAATTCTTTGCTGCTGCTGCATTCGAAGATTTCGAAGGGTTGAAAAAATGGTTAAATAATACAGGCAATTCAGTAACCCATCTAATTGTTGGAACTGATTCGAAATTCCAAGTAAAAATGGAAACGGGTAAAATGTCAAAACGTTGGCACAATGTGGTAAATCCCGATGATATATGCACCCAATATGGTGCTGATACTTTGCGCATGTATGAGATGTTTTTGGGTCCGTTACAAGACGCTAAACCCTGGAGCACGCAAGGCATCGAAGGCGTTCACCGTTTCTTAAAAAAAGCATGGCGTTTGTTTCACAATAACACCAATGAAGATTTTGTTTTGAGTGATGAAGCAGTCAATAAAGCTGAATTAAAAACCTTGCATAAAACCATTAAAAAAGCCACAGAGGATATTGAGAATTTTAGTTTCAATACCAGCGTAAGTGCCTTCATGGTTTGTGTGAATGAATTACAGGATTTAAAATGCAATAAGCGCGAAATATTAGAACCATTTCTTATTTTACTTTCGCCTTATGCGCCTCATATTTGCGAAGAGTTATGGCATTTATGTGGGCATTCAGAGAGCATTGAAAAAGCAACTTGGCCAGTATTTAATCCTGGATTTTTAGTGGAGAATGAATTCAATTATCCGATTTCTTTTAACGGGAAAGTCAGATTTAATTTGAACTTTGCACTTGATATGGAGCCCGCTGAGGTTGAGAAGGCAGTGCTTGCCGATGAGCAAACTATCAAGTATTTAGAAGGAAAAACGCCTAAAAAAATTATTGTAGTGAAGGGTAGAATCGTGAATGTAGTTATCTAAACCAATTGCATAAAAAAAGGTGACCGTACAAGGGTCACCTTTTTTTATATTTTAAATAGTGTTATTTTATTTTAACAGCATTAACAAAATTGTATTTGGTTCCTACTTTGTTCCAAATAATCAAGGCTACATACATGTTGTCTTTAACCCAAGTCGAAGGTACATCGAATTCAAATGGGGATACTTCTGTTTGAGCGCCAGCAGTTAGAGTGCCGCTGAATTTTAAACCATAGATACTTGAAGAAGTCATAGAGCCACGGCATACATGGTGGTGTTCAACTTCACCAGTTTGGCTATTTTGAATACTTTTAGCTTTGTCTTCTATCATATAGGCGCCAACATATAAATCTTTGCCTGTTTGGTCGATAAAGCATTTAACAGCTGATTTAACTGAAATTTTTTGGCCAGTCCATGTTAGATTACCGCCGCCAGAGACTTGCACAGGTGTTGCGATAAATGCATCAATTGCAGCAATAATATCTGTTTTGGTTGTGGTTGTATAAATTCCTCCACCAGATGAGAACGCTGTTTTATTTACACCATTCACAATGAAGTTTGGATAGCTTTTGCCACCAAAATCAGTAAACCACTGGTTAACAGTTGCATTTGTGAAATTGCTACTAGTACTACCATACAACCCCATAGGTATAGCTTTGTCTGAGGTAGATGTGATGATTTCATCATTTAAAGTCCAACCCCAAGTCCCACATGGTCCACACCATGTAGCAGTTAATTTGCCATAAATAGCGGTATTTTTCTCGGCTACAACAATAGGCGTTGGAACTTTGTTTTCTATAGCTGGAGCGCCAGTTGTTTCCTTCTTACAATTGGTCAGAAGTAGCGTAGCAGCTACCATTACTGACATTAATTTGAAATTTTTCATTGTATTGATATAAAATTGGTCATCAAGAATAATACTAATAATTTGTATTTTCACTATTAAACCAATTTTTTTATCAATTTCATATAAATTAAATACTGTCCAAAATGTTTTCATGATAACTTAACTCCCAACTTTTTTACTCGCCTTTTTTTTCATAGGTTTGAATCTTATTACCATGAAAAAATCAATTACACTTGTTCTGCTTTTAGGCGTGACACTTACATGTTTTTTTTTCTTTAAAGCAAGTCCTAAAGTAACTAAAGGGAATGAAGCTTATGAAGCCAATGAAAGGGCTGAGTGGAATCAATATTATCAGCGCTTATTGGCCGATCCTGCAACGGGTAAAATTCCAAATAATATTTCGGCATTAGAGCAAGCCTATTCGCAAACGCTGCCTATTTATAACAGTGTTAAACGTTCTGAACAATGGATTGCACGTGGGCCAAATAATGTTGGTGGTCGCACACGTGCATTTGGCATCAATAAGGATAATCCCAATGAAATGCTTGCAGGCTGCGTTTCGGGTGGTATGTTTAAATCTACCAATGGCGGCAAATCATGGAGCAAGGTGAGTTGCCCTGTGTTAAGCATCTCTTGTTTGGTGCAAGACCAACGTCCTGGCAAAACCAATATTTGGTATGCTGGGACAGGAGAATTGTTAGGCTCAAGTGGTTCAGCTGTGGGGGCGTATTATGGTGGCGATGGTATTTTAAAAAGTACCGACGGAGGTGCTTCATGGACCAAATTGTCATCTACAGTTGGTACAAGCTCAACTATGTTTGATCGCGATTTTGATGGTGTTTACAATATTGTGATTGATAATTCAAATTTAACAGAAGATGAATTGTATGCGGCTACTTATCAAGGCATCTACCGTTCGGCAGATGGGGGTAGCAGCTGGACCAGAATGAAAGCCTATTCATACGAAACCGATGTAGCGATTACTGCGAATGGTGTGGTATATGCAACACTTAGTAGCGAGGCGCCACAAAAAGGTATTTGGCGAAGTGTGGATGGACTTACTTGGGTAAAAATTACACCTACTAGTTTTCCTACAACTTATGGAAGAGTTGTTGTAGGCATTGCGCCTTCCGATCCCAATCAAGTCTATTTTTTAGCAGCAGAAACAGATAATTTTGGTTTGTCTAGTACCAATTTTCTAAAGGATGTTGAATGGAATAGCTTTTGGAAATATACTTATAACTCAGGTGATGGCTCGGGTGCTGGAGGTGCATGGATTGATCGTAGCCTGAATTTACCCAACCAAGGTGGTGACTTCGGTCAATTTAATACCCAAGGTGGCTACGACTTGTATGTAAAAGTAAAACCAGATGATCCCAATGTTATATTTTTAGGCGCAGCCAATTTATGGCGAAGTACCGATGGTTTTACATCGAATAACAATACTACATGGATAGGTGGCTATGCGGTGAATACTACGCGTCCAGATTATCAAGTCTATAAAAACCACCATCCCGATAACCATAGCATGGTGTTCTTTCCGGGTAGCAATGTACGCTGTGTTACAGCGCATGATGGCGGTATGAGTTTAACAGATAATGTGATGGCATCTACTGTTGCATGGGATGATTTAAATAATAATTATACAACAGCTTTGTTCTTTTCTATAGCCATCGATCATGGTACTTCAGGTGATAATAAAATACTTGGTGGTTTGCAAGATAATGGTACCCAATTCATGGATCAATATGGCATGGGTGCATGGCAATTGTCGGCCAATTCTGATGGCTCATTCTGCTTTATAAAAAATGGCGGAACAGATGTTTATCTGAGTGCACAGCAAGGCAGAATTTCTCACGTGCAAATGGATGCCATTGGCAGGCCCATTAAAAATGCACGCATCGATCCATCTCAACTTTACCGTTCGGATTATGATTTTATTAATCCATTTAGTATCGATCCAAACAATCAGAAAATACTATACCTGCCAGCAAAAAAACGCTTGTTTCGCAATACGGATATAGAGGCTAAACCTTTGAGCAGCGACATAGATAGTACGCGGTGGAGCACGCCACTTTGGGAGGAGTTAACCAATTGCGTACCGCCAGCTGGTACAGAGTTCTCTGCGATTACAACGTCTAAAAGTCAACCGAATACTGTTTACTATGGCACCAGCGCTGGTAAAATTTATAAGGTCAGAGATGCGCACAATGGACAACCAACACCGATTAATATTACGGGGTCAAAATTTAGCAATGGCAATATCAATTGCATTGCCACAGATCCTTTGGACAGCAATAAAATAATGGTAGTGTTTTCTAACTATAGCATTATCAGTTTATTTGAATCAGAAAATGGGGGTGTTACTTGGCGCAACGTGTCTGGTAATTTAGAAGAAGCAGCCAATGGCAGTGGCTCAGGACCAAGTTGCCGTTGGGCAGCTGTTATGCCTTTGAAGGATGGCTCTCGCGCTTGGTTTGTAGGCACCAGCACTGGCTTATATGCTACCAATAGTTTGGTTGATAATGGCACTATATGGACACGCCAATCCAACAACGAAATTGGTACCACCATCGTCAACATGATTGATGTGCGTTATCAAGATTATTATATTGCTGCAGCCACACACGGAGCAGGTGTCTTTAGTGCTAATATTGGCGAGGCATGGCAAACCACAGATCTTAAAAAAGTTCAAAATAAAAATTTAGAATTTAGCCTTTACCCAAATCCTTGTCTAGGCGAAATAGTAGATGTTATTGCACCTTCAGAATTAGAATCAGTTTCAGATATAAAAATTTACAATACTTCAGGACAATCTTTCAAAGTTAATGTGATAGAAAATAATCTGTTGACATCTCATTCTCTGCGATTGCATATTGGAGATTTACCAACCGGAATTTATTGGGTGCAATTAAAAAATGCAAACCAAACAGCAGTGCAGAAATTGACTGTCGTTAAATAATTTTTCGTGAAATTGTAATTGCTTTAGAGAACCAGATGAAGCCAATTTTGAAGCAACTTTAAACCGTGCTCAGTGAGAATAGCCTCAGGATGGTATTGAATGCCTGCAATGGGCAAGTGTTTGTGTTGAAATCCCATGCATTCTTTTTCTTTTGTCTCTGCTGTAATTAATAAATCAGTTTTGACTAAATCTTTTAAAATTAAACTGTGGTAGCGGCAAACATTAAATGGATTGGGAATGGCATTGTAAATACCATTGGCAGTATGTGAAATGGTAGACACCTTGCCGTGCATTGGCTGAATGGCTTTGACCAATTGAGCACCGAAATAAGTGCCCAAGGCTTGGTGACCTAAACAAATGCCGAGCATTGGTACTTGTTTGTGAAATTTGTCAATGATATCCATCATGTGGCCTGCAAGTGGCGGTGTTTTCGGGCCAGGGGATAAGACTATTTGGTCGAATGATAGATTAGACAATTCTTCTGCTGTACGTTCATCGTTTTTGATAACCATAACCGTTTCGCCCAATTGTTCGAAATAATCTTTTAGGTTATAAGTGAATGAATCGTAATTGTCTAATAACAACAGCATTTTAGAAAGCCTTCAAAATTATAGATTTAATCGCAACTTCACTAAATAAAACGTAAATTTGCACCCTCGAAAAAATAGCTTTGAATTGTAATGAATACGAATAAAATAACAATTGCCTACGGCGATGGTATCGGTCCTGAAATCATGGAAGCCACCATCGATGTCTTGAATGCAGCTGGGGCAAATCTAATATACGATACAATTGAAATAGGGGAGAAGGTCTATCTTTCGGGCAGTAAATTTGGTATTTCAGACAGCGATTGGAGTACCCTCGAAAAAAATAAAATATTTCTAAAAGCACCAATCACTACACCCCAAGGTGGTGGTTACCAAAGTTTGAATGTGGCTATTCGCAAAACTTTGGGCTTGTTGGCCAATGTGCGACCATGCATTAGCTATTCGCCTTTTGTTGATACTAATTTTGCCAATATAGATTTGGTAATTGTGCGCGAGAATGAAGAAGATTTATATGCTGGTATCGAGCATCAGCAAACCGACGAGGTTGTACAGTGTTTAAAATTGGTTTCAGTACAAGGTAGCGAGAAAATTATTCGCTATGCTTTTGAATATGCTAAAGCCCATAACAGAAAGCATGTAACCTGCATGAGCAAAGACAATATTATGAAATTAACAGATGGTATGTTTCATAAAATGTTTAACAAAATTGCGCTCGAATATCCTGAAATTTCAAATGATCATTACATCATTGACATTGGTGCGGCCAAATTGGCCAGCGATCCTGAACGTTTTGATGTAGTCGTAACTTTGAATCTATATGGTGATATAATTTCTGATATAGCAGCCGATGTGGCTGGTTCTGTGGGTTTAGGTGGTAGTAGCAATGTTGGCGAAAATTTTGCCATGTTCGAAGCCATTCACGGTTCGGCACCAGATATTGCAGGTAAAGACATTGCTAATCCGAGTGGCTTAATCAACGGTGCGTGCATGATGTTAGTGCAAATAGGCAAAGCCGATATCGCTGAGAAAATTCAAAATGCCTTGTTAAAAACATTGGAAGATGGCATACATACTGGCGATATTTTTAAAGGAGGGTTAAGTCAACAGAGGGTAGGCACCAAGGCATTTGCCAAAGCTTTAATCGAGCGCTTAGGGCAGTTGCCATCTACTTTTAAGCCTGTAAAACTCAACAGCGATGCCAAACCCATTATAATCAAAACGGAAGAGAAAAAGCTAATTGTAAAGAAATTAGTTGGAACTGATGTATTTATTGATTGGAGCAGCGAAAATAGAAATGGAAAAATTTTGGGTGGAAAAATTAGTCAACTAAGTGTACTAAATTTAAAATTAAGTAAGATTTCTAATCGTGGTGTAGAGGTATACCCAGCAGGGCATTCGGCTACTTTCTGTACCAACCATTGGAGCTGTCGATTTTTAAATACCGAGGATTGTAATCCGGAACTAATCATTCAATTACTACAAAATTTTAATGCTGCTGGTTTCGATGTTATTAAAACAGAAAACCTTTATACCCTCGATGGTAAAGCGGCATACTCTGTGGCTTAAGACCTGTATTCTTAGTTTGAAATAAATTGACTTTTGTAGCTGAAATAGTAGAAATCTCAAAAAGAACTATATTATTATTCTAAAAAGTTTATTTTTGATTCGTGAAAATCGAAGAAGAAATTAATCAATCGAAGTTTATTAATGCGCATACCAAGGCTTTAATCAACATCCTTTATACGGCTTCTCGCATTAATGACGGCATGGCCTCATTGTTGAAACCCTTTGATTTAACACAGCCCCAGTACAATATTTTAAGAATTTTAAGAGGTAAGAATGGTGAGCCTTGCAATTGTGGCGAGATTAAAAAGGTGATGGTCGACAAGAACCCAGATGTTACCAGAATTTGCGACAAATTAATTGCCAAGGAACTTATTACCCGCCAGTTCAATCAGAGCAATAGGAGAGAAGTGCTTT
>CAJBKH010000271.1 GCA_903953615.1 uncultured Bacteroidota bacterium | reverse complement strand
ATTAACACAGCCAATACCCAATTATCCCTCACCATGGAAGAATTGGCTACTCAAAAATTACAGGCCAAGGTGTATGAAGATTCATTGCAAATTACCAAAAAGAATGAAGAGTTGGCCAATAATGAAATTGAAAAACAAACCTTAATTAATTATTTGCTCATATTAGGCTTAAGTGGATTAATTATATTGGCGGCTTTTTTCTATAGAATGTATACTGTTAAAAAGGGCATACAAGACCTATTGATGCAAAAGAATGGTGAGATTGAAACGGAGAAAAAAAGAAGTGATGATTTATTGCTAAATATATTACCACAAGAGGTTGCAGAAGAGTTAAAACGAACTGGTAAATATGAGTCGCGGTATTTCGATAAGGTAACAGTAATGTTTACCGATTTTAAAGACTTTACAAAAATTAGTGAGTTAATAACACCAAAGAAATTAGTAGAGGACATTGATTTCATTTTTAGGGCTTTTGATGATATCATGGAGCGTAATCAATTAGAGAAAATAAAAACCATAGGTGATGCCTATTTATGTGTGAGTGGTTTACCGGATACTACCACCCATAATCCTATGAATGTTTTAAAGGCAGCCACTGAAATTCAGGATTTTATAAAGGAATTGATTGAAGAGAAGCGAAAAGAAAATCAACCGTTTTTTGATATTCGTATAGGAATTCATACAGGTCCGTTAGTAGCTGGAATTGTAGGTGCTAAAAAGTTCGCTTTTGATATTTGGGGCGACACTGTTAATACGGCTGCGCGCATGGAGCAAAATTGCGAACCGGGTAAAATTAACCTGTCAGGAAGCACTTTTAAAGAGGTATTAACAAGGGTTGAATATACTTATCGTGGAAAAGTAGAAGCCAAAAATAAAGGCGAAATTGATATGTATTATTTAAATCGTATTTTTGAATTATAACATTTTTTTTTGATGCAAGTAAAAGGTGCGGTTAAACATATATTAGAAAAATTAAAGGTCGATTTACCTGAGTATTTATTATACCATTCGGTTTCTCATGTTAGAGATGTTAAGGTCCAAGCTATGCGCATTGCCGCAAGCGAAGGCATTACCAATCAAGAGGATTTAGATTTATTAGAAACTGCAGCCATTTATCATGATTGCGGATTCTTATCAACTTATACCAATCACGAAGAAAAAGGATGTGAAATTGCAAGAGAGCTATTGCCAGATTTTAATTATACACCAGCTCAAATAAAAATTATAGAAGGTTTGATTATGGCCACCAAAGTGCCACAAAAACCAAAAACCAAATTAGAAGAAATAATCTGTGATGCCGATTTGGATTACCTAGGAAGAGATGATTTTTTCACAATTGGTGACTATTTATATGAGGAATTATTGCACATAGGGGTCGTTAAGGATGAAATGGCTTGGAACCATTTGCAAATCAAATTCTTAACAGCACATCATTATTTTACACAAACCAATATCAAAGATAGAGAGCCTTTAAAATCTGAAAATCTTAAAAAAATAGTTAAGCGAACAGAAAAGAAAGATTGAGGATTTTAGGAGCAGTGGCTTAAAAGCCTTTAGCACTTGTGATACATGGTTTCAATAACTAAAACTATTATGGAACTATATGAAAACACTTCTTATTACTTTATGCCTACTATTAGGGCACTGCGGTTATGCGCAAACTGCAGACAATTTTGATGATTCAGATTTAACAACAGCACCTCTTTGGGAAGGTCAAAGCAATTCATTTTTAACAATTCAAAAGCAATTGAGAAGTAATTCAAATACCTTGAATACTTCTTTTTATATTAGCACTTCTACACAGCAACAAAAGCTTGAAGAATGGCGCCTGGATACACGTTTATTGTTAAATACGTCATCGCTCAACTACGTAGATTTTGTGCTCATGGCCGATTCATTCAATTTATTGAAAATGAAGAATGGGTACTTTGTTAGAATGGGCGGTACCACCGATGAAGTAAGCCTTTATAAAACAAAGAACGGTGTAGAAACAAAATTGATTGATGGTATCGACAATGTGCTAAATACCAGTATTAATGAGTGGACGCTTCAAATCAGACGCTTAAAAAACCATGCTTTTGTTTTACAACGAATGCCATTGTTAAGTGGTACGCTTATATCAGAAGGCATTGCAGAAGATTCAGACTTTTTAACAGCATCCTATATGGGGCTGCGCATTAAACAAAGCACCGCAAGCTTTCTAAACAAACATTTTTTTGATAATTTGTATGCTGGTCAATTAATACGCGATAGTATTGCGCCTTTGGTGGATAGTTTTGCTTTAACGGGTCCCAATCAATTGCGTTGTCATTTTAATGAACCTTGTGATTCTGGTGCTTTAGTTGATGTATTGAATTACACAGTGACTGCTACAAATGAGCATCCAAAATCGATTTATACTGACAAGAATAACTGGGTCGTTTTAAATTTTCAATATCCTTTTATACCTAACGTTACACAGTATTTAAAAGTTGAAAAAGTAAAGGATACCTCAGGCAATGCAATGCAGAACCATATACAATCCTTTTATTATTCTAAGCCCGATACTGCCAGTTGGCATCAGTTGTTAATGACCGAATTGATGGTTGATCCCAATCCACCAATAGGCTTGCCTGATAAAGAGTACATTGAGATTACAAATCATTCAAAACAATTTTTGCAACTGAAAGGGTGCAATGTTCATGATGCATCGGGCCCGAAACCGCTGCCCGACACTATTTTACCCCCTGATTCAATAGTGGTATTGTATACTATTCCTTCCTTGAACAATGCTGGAGACCGTGTTTGGTTAACCAATCAAAATGGTTTGGTGATACATGAAATAAACTATACTGATACTTGGTACCGCGATCCTAAGAAACAAAATGGTGGATGGAGTTTAGAGATGCTTAATCCCAATAATGTTTGCGCAGGTAATACGAATTGGATGGGCAGTAGCGACCCCAAAGGCGGTACACCAGGTATGCCTAATTCTGCATTTAAATTGGGTTTGGTAGACCAGCAGGTGCCGCAATTATTGAAAGCTTGGGCTATTAATGATTCTGTGATTTATTTATCATTTGATGAAGAAATTGACAGTATCAATTCGAACCAATTTACGCTTTTAAAAGATGGTAAAATATGTGCTGTCAAAATTCAGAAGTATGTTAACCTTTATAATGGAATGGAGTGGTTAATAAACTTTAAACCTTCGGCCGATAGTACTTATCATTTTGAATTTTCTGGCATCAAGGATTGCGCTGGCAATGCAATAGTCAATGCGCATTTTGAGTTGCAATGGCCTTCCATGGCCAACAAAAACGAACTCATTTTTAACGAACTTTTATTTAATCCTAAAAGTGGTGGTTACGATTTTATTGAGTTGTATAATAACAGTGCAAAAGCACTTGATTTAAGCAAGCATT
>CAJBKH010000270.1 GCA_903953615.1 uncultured Bacteroidota bacterium | reverse complement strand
CATACCAATGCTTGTGGGTTGGCTACGCGTGCAACAATTGCCGAGGCATACAGTGCAGCCTTTGCAAGCGACACTATTTCAGCCTTTGGCGGTGTATTAGCAAGTAATAGAACCATTGATTTGGCAACGGCCAATGCGATGAACAGTTTGTTTTTTGAACTGGTGGCAGCACCCGATTTTGATGCAGATGCCTTAGAAGTATTAAAGCAGAAAAAAAACAGAATCATCGTGAAGGTTAAACAAGAAGTAAAAAACTCTGTACTATACAAAACCTTGCTTAATGGTGTATTGGCGCAACAATCTGATTGGAGTACCGAAACAAGAAAGGATTTTAAATTGGTTACCAATGCCACACCAACAGCGCAAGAATTAACTGATTTAGAATTTGCGATTATTGCTGTTAAACATTTGAAATCAAATGGCATTGCCATCGTTAAAAACCAACAAATATTGGGTATGGGTTGTGGTCAAACTTCGCGCGTTGATGCACTCGAATTCGCCATTAAAAAAGCGAAGACCTTTGGGTTCGACACCACTGGTGCCGTTATTGCTTCTGAAGCTTTCTTCCCTTTCCCAGATTGTGTTGCAATTGCAAACACTGCGGGTATTAAAGCCATTGCACAACCAGGTGGAAGCATTAAAGATCAGGACAGTATCGATGCAGCCAATGCCAATGGTCAAGCCATGGTATTAACTGGCATTCGCCACTTTAAACATTAATGAATAAAGTACCTAATTCTATAAAAATTAGATTTGCACCCCACTACAAGCTTAGCAGTTAAAGAATAAAAAAAATCTCACTTGATGTAATGAGCTAGTAATAATAAAATGACGCGTACATATGAAATCCTTGGTATTTAATGTGAAGCTAGTCATTTATAATTTCAAATAATTGACAAACAACCCCATTTGTTAGAGCGCATGGATGCAATGGTTTTAAGCGATTGTATTGAACAAATTCTAAAAACCAAGATTAATTAATGCATTAATTGGTTTATCTCAATAAATTCATCATTTTTGCGACACATTTAAAAAACATGTTCAAAGGCCTAACAACAATTACCATTCTAAAAACACTGGCATTAGCTGCTCTGGCTTTTGTAGGTTTCTTAATTTTAGCAATGTTATTTACAGGTTGGTTCACCCGTCATGGCGAAAAAGTGAAGGTACCCAATGTCGTTGGTATGAGTGCCGAGAAAGGCTTTATCGTATTAGATGACCAGAATTTAGAATTGGTAATTATTGATTCTGTTTATAAAGAGGATTTAAAACCAATGACCATTGTAGAACAAGACCCAGTGCCGGATATGAATGTAAAACCTGGCAGATATATTTATGTGGTAATTAATACCGGTGTTAAACCAAAGGTGAAAATGCCTTTATTGACCAATGGCTCGGCTAATTTGGCTTTGGTGTTGATAAAAAACTCAGGTTTAAAATTAGGCCGCATTGATTCTGTTAGTAGCAGTTTTGGCAGTGGCTTGGTGATTCGTCAAAAATTCAAAGGCAGGGATATTCCGGCAAACACCATGATAGAAAAAGGGTCTATCATTGATATCTCGGTTTCAAAAAGCATTTCGCGAGTAGATTCAACAGCCGTCAATAACGCAGATGGGGTTAATGATGGCGCTGATGATGAGACATTGTAATACTTGTATCAACTAATCTTTCTAATACAATAAATTCTTGCTATTTTTGTTTACGTATTTATGAAAAAGTCGCTTGTAGTTTTCTTTACATTTTTGTTTTTATTGGATTGTTTTTCTCAAGGTCCTATTATTACGCCCCTGCGTTCTAACCTAGCCTTAAAGAATGGATACAGCAAAATATCTGGCATTAAAAGGGCTTTGAATGACACCCTTAAACTCCCCTTCTTCGAGGACTTTACCAATGAGGGCATCTATCCCGATTCAAAACAATGGAAAGATAGCAATGTGTACGTCAATACCCATTTTGCCATTTCGCCTCCCAGCTATGGCGTTGCTACATTTGACAATTTAGATAAAAAAGGGACTCCGTATAATCCACTCAGTGGCAATACTGCAGGGGTTTGCGATTTACTAACAAGTAAACCCATCAATCTAAAAAACTATATTAACATTACCACACTTACACCTTATCTGCCCAAAGATTCAATTTATTTTAGTTTCTTTTACCAACCACAAGGTTTGGGCGACATCTTAGATGGTTCTGATTCTTTGGTGTTAAAATTCATTGATAGCTTTGGTTTTTCTCGCACTGTTTGGAAAGGGATTGGCAGCAAAACCAAACCATTCAAGCAAGTGATGATTCCTATAAAAAACGGCATTTATTTACACAAAGGCTTCAAATTTGTTTTCATCAATTATGCAAAGAATACAGGCAACATGAACCAGTGGCACATTGATTACATCCGCATTAAACCATCGAGAACCTTGCATGATACCACCATGGCCGATGTGGCCATCAATGCCGCACCCTATGGCCCTTTGCGTTGGTACGAGACCATGCCTTACGACCATTT
>CAJBKH010000269.1 GCA_903953615.1 uncultured Bacteroidota bacterium | reverse complement strand
CAACATGAACCAGTGGCACATTGATTACATCCGCATTAAACCATCGAGAACCTTGCATGATACCACCATGGCCGATGTGGCCATCAATGCCGCACCCTATGGCCCTTTGCGTTGGTACGAGACCATGCCTTACGACCATTTCAAGGCGGGATATACAAGCAACAGATCGGATACTGTTGGCTTTATTTTGAAAAACAACAATGCCACCATCGGTGTAAACTATAGCTATTCCATTGATGTATTGAGTGCTAAAAACACACTTTTGTATACTACGACTAACAACAATAACAACATTGACGTATTGGCAGAAAACACCAAAAAATTTGGCAATGTAAAATTAGATACCTTTAGCGCTAAGAACCCTTTGGTTAAATTTAAGTATTCCATTACACCTGGCAGTAATGATGGTTTGCCGGGCGTATACAGTAGCAGCGGCAATAGCAATAATAGTTTTATAAAGCCATTGCAATTCAGCAATGTATTGGCTTATGATGATGGCAGTGCAGAAGGTGGCTTTGGTTTAGATTATGCTAACCTACCACCAGGGCCTGGCTATGTGGCCATGAAATTTGAAACCTATAAACCTGATACATTGAGAGGCATTTCGGTTTTCTTTAACCGTTCCGTTACCGATGTTTCATCGAAGCCATTTATCCTAATGGTTTGGAAATCGATTAGTTTACCACCTGCGGTGAATATGAACAATGATGTGATTTTAAAAATGGATACCATTGCATTCCCAACCTATTTAGATACAATGAATGGCTTTGTAAATTATGTATTTGATACGGCTGTGGTTTTGCCAAAAGGAACTTTCTATATTGGCTGGCTACAATCGGCCATCTACAATTTAAATGTTGGCTACGACAACAATTACCATTACGACAAAAAAGTAAATTACAGAAATCCAAATGTGTATTTTAGTTTAAATTCTTATTGGGAAAATGTGGCTGCGAGTATCACAGGCTCTCCAATGATGCGCCCTATTTTAGGTGCAGCTATTAAATCAAATGTTCCTAATATTGGTTCTGTTCCATCCATTTTAAACGGTTTGAACTTGGCCATATATCCAAATCCAAGCAATGGTGCAAGCGCTTTCAATATCGAGTCGCCTGTTAGTATTAGGAAGGTAGACCTTTATGACGCCATGGGTCAATTGGTTTATACCATGTCGGACAGTGGCATTATAACCGTGCCTACTGATGCATTAAGCAGTGGATTTTATACTGTTATTTTAACAGGATTAAACAAACAAATTAGTATTAAAAAATATATCATTACAAAATAATTATGGCAGATATAACTGTAGAAGAATTAAAAGAGCGCCTAAGCAATGGCGAAAAATTAAACCTAATAGACGTTCGCGAGCAATGGGAGTTTGATGAATTCAACATGGGTGGACAGTTAATTCCGTTGGGGGAATTACAAGGCAAAATAGACGACTTAGATGATTTAAAAAATGTAGAAGTTATAGTGCATTGCAAAGCAGGTGGCAGAAGTGCCGCAGCACAAGCTTTCATGATACAAAACGGTTTCACCAATGTTAGAAATTTAATAGGTGGTGCAATGGCTTACCAAGCCCTTGGATAAAACAAAACCTTGAATGAAGATGAAAAAAACAGTCATCATCCTCATTGGTTTTGTATTATTGATTTTCCTTTGTTTGTGCAACAATGCCGCACCTAAGGTTGTAGTTGAAACCTCGCCTTATCTGAATCACCATGATTCTGTAAAATACGTTGGTACAGAGCAATGTGCCCAGTGTCACCAAGACAAAGCCCTTACATTTTTGGAAACGGGTATGGGCAAAAGCTTTGATTATAGTTCAAAACAAAAATCGGCTGGTCGGTTTGTCAATACACAGCCAGTTTATGATACTTTTTTAAATTTATACTACCTACCCTATTGGCAAGGCGATCAATTCATGTTAAAAGAATATCGACTTGAGGGAAAGGACACCGTGCATAAGCGCATCGAAAAAATTTCTTACATCATTGGCTCGGGTCATCATACCAACTCGCATTTTACCGAAGAGAATGGCTATGTATTTCAAGCACCTATTACCTTTTACACGCAAAACGGGCAATGGGATTTACCGCCAGGATTTGAAGGTGGACACAATTCAAGATTCAGTCGTAAAATTGGTATGGAGTGTATGAGTTGTCATAATAGTTTGCCCGAAATAGACACAAAAAGTGAAAATAAATACCGCAACTTACCACATGGTATTAGTTGTGAAAGGTGCCACGGGCCAGGCGAAATACATGTTAGAGAGAAAGGCTTGGGCAAACTGGTAGATACCGCTAAATACATTGATTACACCATTGTAAATCCACGTAAACTATCGTGGCAAAGACAAATTGATATTTGCCAACGCTGCCATTTGCAAGGCAATGCCGTTTTAAAACCAGGTAAAACATTTGCAGATTTCAGACCAGGCATGAAATTATCCGAAACCTTCGATCAATTTTCACCCGAGTATGAAGAAGGCGATAAATTCATCATGGCTGCGCATGCTGAAAGATTTCAGAAAAGCAAGTGTTTTTTAAGTACTGTAAAAGGCAATTTAAATAACGAAACTGGCAAGGCTAGCTTCACATGTATTACTTGTCATAACCCCCACATCTCAGTAAGAAAAACCAATGTTGAAAAATTCAATTCAACTTGCAAGGGTTGTCACTCAACCGAAGTACAGACGCATTGTACAGAAAACCAAAAAGCCATTGATTTGGCATTGAACAATTGTGTAAAGTGCCACATGCCAGGTTCAGGAACAGCAGATATACCGCATGTATCGGTGCACGATCATTATATTAGAAAACCCGAAAAAGCAAGTATTGAGAAGCCTCTGAAATTAAAAGGACTGCGTTGCATTACGAATGCTAATCCCGACAATAACACGGTTGCTGAGGCTTATATTTCATACTTCGAGAAATTCGACAACAATACCCTTTATTTACAAAAAGCAAAGGACCAAACAGCAAAATTAAATCAGCAGAACAACGCTGAATTAAAAACCATCATTCACTTTCATTACATCAGTAAGGATTATGGTGAAATTATTCAGTTGGTGGAGCAAGAACAACCCATAATGAATGATGCTTGGAGCAATTATAGGATTGCCAAAGCCTATGAAAACTTGCAGCGGTATGCTGATGCCAAGGTGTGGATGGATAAATGTTTGGCGTTACAACCCGATAATTTAGATTTCATTTTGCAAAATGGAATTCTATTAATGAAGAATAAGGAAGATGCCCAGGCCAAAGAAAACTTTGAAAGGTTAAATAAATTGTATACAAAAAATGCGGAGAGCTGGGCTTATTTGGGCATCATACATCTAAAGAAAAGCGAATTCAATGCTGCACAATTGAGTTTTAACAAGGCCTTACAATTGAACCCTGACTTGCAGTTGGCACTCGAAAATTTAAAACTATTGCACCAAACTACAGGCAATAGCATTGAAACAAAAAAAATAGAATTACGCTTGTTAGCATTAAAAAACAGAAAACAATAATACCGAAATCCATCAGTTAAAATGATAAATATCGGTAATTATTTAATGAGCTTAGGAAGTTCCTTTTCTATAAAATCTTTTAGGTTACAAACTTTCAAACCAGGTTCTAGTAAATAGGTATCGGTATTTGAAGGCACAATGAAGTAATTTTTTTTGCAGTTTAAATCTTTCATGCTTTCTCGCATACCACGACTGACGGTAGGCGATAAGGCGTATTTTATTTCAATGCATGCAATTGGATTCAAACCTTTTACCAATACCAAATCCATTTCGCTACCATCGTGTGTTTTGTAATAGTAAGGTTGGATTCTAGGATGGAGCATTTGACAGATTTGTTCAATGACATACCCTTCCCACGAATACCCAATAATGGGATGGTAAAGTAAATCTTTTGCGTTATGGATATCTAACAAATAATGCAGCAAGCCGCTGTCTCTGAAATATATTTTCGGGGTTTTTAGTAAGCGTTTGCGTGTATTGATATAGAATGGTTGTAGCTTCCGAATCATGAATGCACCTACTAAATAATCGATATATCGATTGATGGTTGTAGGACTTACTTCTAATCCTTTCGAGAACGACTGGGCATTCCATATTCCACCTTGTTGGTATGCCAACATTCGCCATAATTTATACATGAGTTGGGGAGAAAAACTAACCCCAAACATTTGATTGAGATCTCTTTCAATAAAGGTTCTTGAAAAACCATCCATCCAATTCAACCAAAGGGCATCACTTTTTGCAAGCCAAGCATCGGGAAAGCCCCCGCGAAACCAATGTTTGGCCAGGGTTAGATTTTTATTTGGCAGTTCGGTGATATTAAATGGATTTGTATCGATGTAAAACACCCTGCCAGCTAATGATTCAGAGGCGTTTTTCATGAGCTCAGGACTTGCAGAACCCAAGATTAAAAAGCGACCAGCTTTTCTTTTTTCATCCACCAAATGTCTTAGTAAGGGGAATAAAGCGGGTTGAAATTGTATTTCATCTATAATCACTAAGTAATCTGAATGTTGTTCAAGAAAAAATTCAGCATCGCCCATCTTTCGAACATCAGAAGGACTTTCCATATCCAAATACAAAAGCTTATGCTTACTGTTGTTAGCATATAATTTAGCAGCTGTGGTTTTACCAGATTGCCTTGGACCTAAAAGACAGACAATAGGGAATTGCTTGAGCAGTTTACTGATTTTTGTATCATAAATCCTTTGTATCACTTCACAAATTTAATATTTATTCCCGAAATTCCAAACTTCAACTGATGAATATCGGTATTAAAATTATAATTATAATTAAAATTAAAGTAAAAAAGGCTTTGGTATTGCTCATACCAAAGCCCTTTCAACTGTTTTTATTAAAACGGTTTAGGCCTGACCGGTCATGCCACCAAAATTTATTGGAAAGCCTTGGTTACCGCCACCATTTTCGATGTCTACTTCTCCAAAATTGGCTTCGAACTTTTGCATATTATCGCCCAATGCAAACAACAAACGCTTGACGTGTTGAGGGGTCATGATAATTCTACTTTTCACTTTGCCTTTAGGCACGCCCGGCAAAATGCGAACAAAGTCTAATATAAATTCTGCTTGACTGTGGGTGATAATTGCTAAATTGCTATAAATGCCCTCTGCAATTTCTTCCGATAGTTCGATATCTATCGGCTGTTCTATTATTTCTTCTTGATTGTTGGCCATATTTGTCCTTCAAAAATAGTAAATCATCAACGATTATTTAAAAATAATTTGAATACTTTTGTATCCTATCAATAATACAAATATGAAAATTAAATTTTTGGCAATCGCCCTACTACTGGTCTTTACCGCTTGCAAAGACAATACACCAGCAACTGGAAGCTTCGGTACTAAATTCGAAAACACCAATTCAATTGCATTTTCCGATGCTTTAACGAGCTTTAATGGAGGCAAAGATACCACCTACAACATAGCAGGCACTATAGAAAATAGCTGCCAGCACAAAGGCTGTTGGCTAACTTTTAAAGCAACAGACGGCAGTGAATTTTATATTAACAATGACGAAAAATTTATAATGCCTTCGAATGCCAAGGGCCATAAAGCCATTGCCAATGGTCGTTTTGTAAAAGACGATAAAGGTGAGGTTAGCTTTCTTGCAAAAGGCGTAATTATTGAATAATCCTAATTCGGTTTATCACTTGGAGGAGGCCCTGTTGGGCCTTTTTTGTTGTCTGATGGTCTGCGGTTATTCCTGTTATTGTTGTTCCTATTGTTATTCGGACGGTCTCCTTGCGGTGGGCGGTCGGCTGTATTCGCAGGTTTAGGATTTGCATTCGCAGGTCTATCGGAAGGTTTGCCTTGGGGGCGATTATTATTATTTCTGTTATCAGGCTTATTGTTACCTTTAGCGTTGAAATTATTATTTGGACGGTTGTTTTTTCCACGTTGTTTATGGTCCATACGCGTAATATCATCACCTGCCAAATCAATCGTTGCACTAGTGCTTGAATTAACCATTGCATTGGTCTTTTCTTCAACAACAATTGGTATTAATTCTGGCGCCTTCTCACCTCTTTCATTCATCTTTAGATAAGCGTTAACAGTATCTAAAGGCAAACAAATCCAATTCGGTCTGTCATCATAGGCAAACCATGTTAAGCGCTTTAGAATATCTGTTTTTAACATGATAGCTGTTCCTGAAGTTGTATCTAACTTGACAGTTTTGGCCTTTGGAAATTCTTCTAAAGCATCCATGTAGGTATCCAATTCGTAGTTCAAGCAGCATTTTAATTTACCGCACTGACCCGAAAGTTTCAGCATATTGATGGATAGATTTTGATACCTTGCAGCAGAAGTGTTAACCATTTTAAAATCAGTTAACCAAGTACTACAGCACAACTCTCTACCGCAACTACCAATTCCACCTAAACGCGCAGCCTCTTGCCTATAGCCAATTTGGCGCATCTCAATTCTCAATTTAAACTCATCGGCATATTTTCTAATCAGTTCTCTAAAATCTACACGATTTTCGGCTGTATAAAAGAAAATTACTTTGCGATTATCCCCTTGAATTTCGATATCACTTAATTTCATTTCAAGGCGTAATTCTAGCGCTAAAGTTCTCGCTCTTTCCAACACCTTAGCTTCTCTAAATTTTGCTTCCAAGTATTTTTCAAGATCCTTTTCAGAGGCTTTTCTTTGAATGTTTTTAATTTGATCAGAGTTTTCGGTAATACCTCTTTTCTTTAATTGTAAACGCACCAATTCGCCACTTACAGATACGTGACCTAAATCGTAACCACTATCTGAATCTAATATCACAGGGTCGCCTGCATAGAGTTCTAAATCAGCTGAATTTCTGAAAAACTCTTTTCTACTGCCTTTGAATCTTATCTCTATTATGTTAAAAGGTTTGTAATCATCTGGCAAGGCCACATCACTTAACCAATCATATACATTTAATTTATTGCAACCACTGGTGCCACAAGTTCCGTTGCTTTTGCAACCACCTGGCTTACCTGTTGTTGTACCACAACTTCCACATCCCATTCTATAATTATTTTTTTTAAGTACCGTTAATTTGTTTGCATGACCTTTGGTTCGGACATTGGTTTCATGCTATTTTTAAGTTTCAAAGATAGGTTAATATAAATTAATTTAACATTCCCGTATCTTTCAGTTTCGTATATGCTGTTGTTAAAAGCGTTATATATTTGTTGCACATTCTCAATATGAATAAACTTTGAGAGTTTCTTTACAAATTCATTTTCATTCGGTGTTAGCCAATCCTTTTCTGCTTGGTGAGCAGACACCATGGTTGCACGGATAATATGCAAGCCATACGTTAGAAAAATTTTAAAATAATCTTTACCACCTTCGCTTAGCTTGTCGGTAAATTCAAAAATATTTTCCATCTTGCCATTATAGCAATTTAACAACCAAGCTCTAAAGTCTTCGAAAATTGGGCTCTCTACACCGCTTGTTAATTTAACAGCTTTGTTCAAATTCCCTTCAGCCATTAAAGCGACATTGCGCGCAATAATCGCATTGTTAACCAATTCATTCTTTATCAGATAATCCTCAATTTCAACTTGTGAATAGTTAGGTATTTTTAATATTTGTGTTCTTGATATAATCGTTGGCAAAATTTCATTTTCATTTTCAGTAACGAATATGAACACTGTATTATCGGGTGGTTCCTCCACGAGTTTAAGCAATATATTACCTTCCTTTTTTAAAAATTCAGGCAACCATATAATTAATATTTTATATTCACTTTCATAAGCCCTCAAGGCCAATCTTCTGAAGATACTTCTTATTTCAAACGTATTAATGTTTAGGTTTTTGCCCTCCCCTTTGATTGACTCAACCCAGTCGCCAACACTGATCATTGGATTATTAATCACAGCGGCTCTAAATTCAGTAATAAAATCGCTTGAACTTGTTTTACTATCTCCATAAAACGGAAAGGTAAAATGCAAATCCGGATGGGCTAACAGGGCGTATTTTCTGCAACTACCGCATAGGCCGCAACTATCATCAATTTGTTTATCAGTACAAGAAAGAAATTGTGCGTACGCAATTGCCAAAGGCAAACTGAGGGTACCTTCTTTTGATGTAAACAATTGAGCATGAGCAACCCTGCCTGAAGTTGCTGAATTAATCAACTTCGTTTTAACATCTTGGTGCCCGTATATGTCTGAGAATTTCAACTAATCGCAAAAATATGTTAAAAATATGCGTTTTTTAGATATATGTGTATAAAATTTACCAATACGTTAAGACCTGAATATCAGTTATATAAATTATATTTAGCAATTATTGCTGTATTTTATTTAATAAACTTGTTTTTGTAAAAATTAAGAGACAATATTGTTTTCAACTTAATCAAATAAAAAAAAATGGAACCAACAATTACAGGACAAGAAGCCGCATTGGCTCAAACCATGGGAACAGGTATTTTAATCTTTGCATTGGCGCTCATGGTCTTTTACATCATTACGCTATGGCGTATTTTTACCAAAGCAGGTCAACCAGGTTGGGCTGTTCTAATCCCAATCTACAGTGCCATTGTTTATTTAAAAATCATCGGTCGCTCTGGTGCATGGCTTTTAGTTTATCTATTTTTGGGTATGCTGTATGGCGTTGGCGCCTACTTGGCTGTTACAGGCAATGCCGCTGCAGGAGGCCTTTTAGTTATTGTCGGTTTAATTGGAATACTTGTTATTTCTATAATTGACACCCACCGCTTAAGCAAAAGCTTCGGTCAAGGTGCTGGCTTTACTGTTGGTCTGGTATTAATTAATATCGTTTTTTATGCATTATTGGCATTTGGTGATTATAAATATGTAGGACCAAATGGTGATGGCCCTGCGCAAGATAGCAACCCTGAAGTATTACATTCATAAATAATTAGATCTCACTGTCATAAAAAAACCTGTCAAGCAATTGACAGGTTTTTTTTATGATTTATTAATTCTATTACTTTACAGCAATAACACTGATTTCAACATTCACACCTTTTGGTAATGCGCTTACTTGAACAGTCTCGCGTGCTGGAAAATTAGCTGAAAAATAACTTGCATACACTTCATTCACTTTTGCAAAATCGCCCATATCGGTTAGAAAAATAGACGTTTTAACGATGTGTGAATAATCCATATCGGCTGCTTTTAAAAGTTCGCCAATGTTGTGCATCACTTGTTTAGTTTGTGCTTCGATACTATCGGAGACTAGTGTGCCATCGGTTTTAAGGGCAATTTGTCCGCTACAATAAAGGGTGTTACCTGCCAATACGGCTTGTGAATAAGGGCCAATTGGCGCTGGGGCGTTTGTGGTTAAAATGATTTTTTTT
>CAJBKH010000268.1 GCA_903953615.1 uncultured Bacteroidota bacterium | reverse complement strand
TTCCGTTTTTGTAGGATGAATATTGACATCAATGCGGGCAGGATCGATTGTTAAAAATAAGGCATACATCGGAAACTGATCCTTTGCAATGAGTTGATCGTAGGCAGAAGCGATGGCGTGGTTGAGGTAAGCATCCTTTATAAAACGGTTATTGACAAATAAGAATTGTTCACCACGGGTGCGCTTTGCTATTTCGGGTTTACCAACAAATCCATTGACAGCAACTAAATCATGATTTTCTGAAACGCTCAAAAAATCATTGGTATTCTTCTTGCTAATCAACTCTGCAATGCGATTGTCTAAGCTTGTTGGTTTTAGTTCAAATACTTCTTTATCGTTGTGATATAGACCCATTGCTATATTATAATGCGGCATGGCCACACGCGTAAACTCATCAATGATATGGCGCATTTCTACAGGCACACTTTTCAAAAAGTTTCTGCGCGCAGGTACATTATAAAATAAATTTCGAATTGAAAACGTGGTACCGTTGGGTGTAGCTGTCTGACTTTGTTCATTGACTTTACTCCCTTCAATTTTAATTAAAGTGCCAATCTCATCCTCTGCTCTTTTGGTTTTCATTTCGACATGTGCAATCGCAGCTATTGAAGCCAATGCCTCACCTCTGAAACCGAAACTTTTCAATTTAAATAAATCATCAGCACTACTAATTTTTGATGTAGCATGGCGCTCCCAACACATTCTTGCATCGGTAACACTCATTCCACTTCCATTGTCGATTATTTGAACCAAAAGAATGCCGCCTTCTTTTGTAATTAATTTAATATTTGTAGCCCCTGCATCAATTGAATTTTCGAGCAACTCTTTAACGATTGAGGCAGGTCGTTGTACAACTTCTCCAGCTGCTATTTGATTGGCAATATTATCGGGAAGCAGCTTTATATGGTCCATTTGATAGTTAACGGTTTTAAAAATAAACACATAAAATAAGTTATAGATTCTTGTCGATTCTCACCTATTTTATGGATACAAATTTAGGGCATCCCGATGCTTATTCAGCTAAAATTTCGACAAGAAAATATACCAATTGTCAACAAGACCCTATCGATTAGAAAATTTTTATTTTCTGCATAAAATTTTTTAAACTTGCATAAAACTAAAATGAACGAAGACTTATTGCAATACATTTGGCAGGCTGGTTTATTTAATTCAGAAGACTTAAAAACCACCGATGGCCAACCAATTTTAATTTTAAAACGCGGCCGTTTAAACCGCGATTCCGGTCCCGATTTCAGTGAGGCACGCATTCGCATTGGAGAGGCCGATTGGGTAGGGAATATTGAAATTCACATTCATTCAAACGACTGGTTTTTGCATAAACACCAATTGGATTCTGCCTATAACAATACCGTTTTACATGTTGTTTACAATCATCAAAAAGTAGCCCAACGCATGGATGGCAGTTATGTGCCCACTTTTATTCTAAATGAAAGGATTTATCCAGAGGTCATTAAACATTTTAAATTATTAAAACAATCAGAGCAATGGATTCCTTGTGCAAGTTTGATTTCAAAAATTGATCATTTCACAATTACGCAAGCATTGGATCGTACATTGGTTAACCGATTGGAAAGGAAAAGTGATCAAATTCAAGAATGGTTAAACACCTGTAACAACGATTGGCACTCTGTTTTCTATTATGCAATTGCCAGAAGTTTTGGATTTGGAACCAATGCCCAACCATTTGAAGAACTAGCTTTAAGACTACCCCTGCAGAGTTTAGGAAAACATAAAAACGATGCGCACCAAATAGAAGCACTTCTTTTTGGTACAGCTGGTTTTTTGAATGAGGTTATCATAGATGACTACCACAATAACTTAAGAAAGGAATGGCAATTTCTAAAGCAGAAATACCAATTACATTCGAATGAACCAAGTAGTTTTAAATTAATGCGCATGCGCCCTGGCAACTTCCCTACCATGCGTTTGGCACAATTATCGGCATTGATTTATAAAAGCCACCATTTGTTTGCGCTTATCATTGAATTAAACGATGTTAAAGATATTATTCAATTATTCGATGTAGAAGGTTCGGCGTATTGGCAAACCCATTATGTTTTTGGAAAGGCGGCAAAAAAACACAGTGCCGAGCTTTCAGAAGCTGCTCGACAGCTGCTTTTAATCAATGCGGTTGTACCTGTACTTTTTGTGTATGGCAAAAGCATTGGCAATGAGAATATTTGCAACAAAGCCATTTCATTACTCCAACATTTAGCCCCTGAAAGCAATAGCATTGTCAAGCATTGGGAGGATTTAGGCCTATCGGCCAAATCGGCATTTGACAGTCAAGCGTTGCTAGAATTAAAAGCACAATTCTGCGATAAAAAGCTATGCTTGCAATGTAAAATAGGCAATAAATTATTGCAAGCTAAAGCGATTAATTGAAAACTAGTAAATTTTAGTATAACTTAATCCATTTCATCAACTTGAACCTGAAAATCTCTCAAATAATTGTTGTATCTGCTGTTATATTGCCACAACCATGAAGATGAAGGATCTCGCATTATTTCATCAATTTTAATCGGCAATAAATCATTTAATATTTCTAGTTGTTTACCTGTCAAGAAATTAATTTCATTGAATTTAATAAAACCAATGGATTCTTTGATAAGATAACTAGATTTTTTATAAGGACGGGCAATATAAAAAGAGCTTAATGCTGAGAGCTCTATTGTACTATTACTAATTATGAAACTAATTGAAATATGCCGTTTTAGAATACGAATATCATAAGGCATTTTTTGTAAATATTCGGAATCAACACCAATCGTAGGGTCTTTTGGATCAGTCCTCCTGAAAACGACAAATTGAATCCCTCCATAACCTTCACTTCGCTTATTAATAGTGTCATTTTTTACTAAAAATGGCGTGTTATATACATTAATATTATTGCTAAAACTTTGATTGTATAAGGCCCTTGTCATTTTGTTAAATAATAATGAACTTGTTTTTGGAATAGAGTCAATATAAATAAATCCATCGTTGTTATATTGTTCCAAATAATTAAGTTTTTCTCTACTTAAATACTTATCAAACACTACTCTTGATATGTAAAAATTCAGATAATTTTCGTTAAACCCAAACTGAATAAAATCATTAGAAATAGCCAATTGATTTCCTATAGTAGAATATAACCCACCAAGATCTCCAAATTTATAAATAAAATTAGTGTCTTTTTTAGAATATAGATACTTATCGTTTTCATATCGCAAAAGAAATTCGCTTCTTATTTCACTTTCAGAATATTGTGTACCATCTGATTTGAATAATTTCAATTCTCCTTTATTCAATTGGTCTTGAATTAACAAAACAATATTAATATGTTGACTATATGCCCATGCTCCCATATAATGTTGCGTGACATGGGTAGTAATTGGAGGTGATTGAGCATTGAGATTAAGAAACAAAAGAGAAATCCATAATCCAGCAATTAATTTAAATTTCATTTATAAATAATTTAGGATCAAATATGGAGGTGTCAAGAAACTTTAAAACCTATAATGAAGGCAAAGTACTGCCATAGCGTGGTGCTAAGTTTACTAGCATATCTTTGGTCATTTTATCTAGGTCGAAGTCAGGCTTCCAACCCCAGTCTTTTCTTGCTTCCGCATCATCTATGCTATTCGGCCAGCTATCGGCAATCGCTTGTCTGCTATCCGGATTGTACTCGGTTTTAAAGTTGGGAATGTATTGTTGTATGGCTGCCGTAATTTCAGCTGGAGAAAAACTCATGCCTGCTAAATTATAACTGCTTCTTATCTTGATTTGTTCTGCAGGTGCATGCATAATATCCAAGGTTGCCTTTAAAGCATCGGGCATATAAAGCATTGGCAATTCTGTATTGTCTTTTAAGAAACAATTGTGAACACCTGTTTGCAAAGCATCATGATAGATACTTACTGCATAATCTGTTGTTCCACCGCCTGGATCGCTCTTATGTCCAATTAAACCAGGGTAACGCAAACTTCTTACATCAACACCTCTTTTTTGAAAGTAGTATTCACAATAGCGCTCTCCTGCTAATTTACTAATCCCATAGATGGTATTGGGATCCATTACACAATTCTGAGGTGTATGGTTTACTGGCGTACCTGGACCAAACACTGCAATCGAACTTGGCCAATACACTTTGCCAATTTTAAAATCTACAGCTGCATCTAATACATTAAATAAGCCATCCATGTTCAGTGTCCAACCCAACTTTGGCTTAGCTTCTGCAGTAGCACTTAATAATGCCGCTAAATGATAGACTTGCTTAGGTTGATATTTGGTCAATATTTCACTTAATCTATTTTTATCTAAAATGTCTAAATTTTCAAATGGACCTTGTTTAAAAACAGCATGTTCGCTTTGGCGAATATCAGAAGCAACTACATTGCTATCGCCATAGATGGTTCTCAATGATTCAACAAGCTCAGTTCCCAATTGACCGCAAGCTCCGATTACTAAAATATTTTCAGACATAATTATTTTTCTACTGCAAACGTAAAATTAAAATACGAGATTTTCATTCGAATATTTCTTTAGTTTTGTGAGATGCGACTGTTGAAAATCCTTTCTTTGATACTATTGTTATTTGGCGTTGGTTTTAAGTCGTTATTGGCATTGCCTGATAGCACAAAATCAGTGCATTTAATGTTTGCCTCCTACAATTTTGGTTTTAATAAAGTGGTCAGTTCATCACTCTCAAAAACCGCATTTTTTTACAGTGAATTCGCACCCTTGCACAATCCTGCCATTGGTGTAAATCTGCATTTGCCATTCACACCCAATAAAAATATTCTAATTGAGGGTTTATATTCTCACGCCCGTATCGGTTATCATTACACTGCACCGAATAGCAACATTAATAATTTTAATACCACAGGACATATTCGTCTGAATGGCGTTATCATTAATACCCAGATACAATATAAAGTGTTCGATTGGATGAAAATTAACTATGGTCTTGGTCACTATTTCAACACCATAAATACCTTTGAAATTGATAGTGTCGCTGAGGAAATACGGTGGACCACCAATGGCAAAAGCCACATGAAATCCTATACCTTAGCATTGGGTTTTGGTGTAGAATTTAAATTGCATAAGCGCCTTTTTTTAGAAGTCAATACCTTGCGTGGGGTAACAAATTTTATTATTCTCAACCTAAAATCCGACCCAACTAATGATTTCCCAATGAAAATGGGCTTTACAGGAATTTCCTTGAATTATAGAATATGGTAAATCATACTACCCTAATCACTGATAACTAGTACCAAACTTTCTTGGCATGCGATTGCGCAAACCAATACGGTATTTCATTGATAGACTCGAAAGCACGGGTTTGTATAAAACAGGCATTTTTGCCAACGGCTATGCTGCCATGGGTTTCGCTTAATCCTAGAGCATAGGCCCCATTAATCGTCAAAGCATTGAAGGCTTCGGCTGGCAATAAGCCATTATATAAACAAGCTAAACTCCAAGTAAACCAAAGATTATGATGTGGGCTGCTACCAGGATTGAAATCACTTGCCACACATACGGGCAATCCAGCATCTATCATTCTTCGGCCTGGGGCATAAGGAATTTTTAGAAAAAACGAACTTCCTGGCAGTATAACTGGCATTGTATTGCTGTTTAATAAATAATTAATTTCAACATCACTTAAGTGTTCAAGATGATCGACTGAAAGTGCATTATTATCTACTGCTGTTTGAACCCCTCC
This sequence comes from uncultured Bacteroidota bacterium, assembly GCA_903953615.1. Lineage (GTDB taxonomy): Bacteria > Bacteroidota > Bacteroidia > NS11-12g > UBA955 > JABMMZ01. The sequence continues at coordinate 1,520 of CAJBKH010000268.1, read as the reverse complement.
AGTTAAGCCCAATTCATTGCCATGAATTTTTGGTTGAAGTCCTAAAGCGGCTGCTGCAGTTAGTATTTGAGTAGTTTCTTCTACGCTAAAAAAACCCTTATCACAAAACACATCGATGTAATCTGCCAAGTGTTCTTTGGCTATAACAGGTAACATTTCATTAATGATTAAATCGATATAGCCTTGGTGATTTGATTTGTATTCAGCAGGGAATGCGTGGGCTCCTAAAAATGTCGCTTTAATACTGATTGGTAATTCATTTTTCAACCGCTTTACCACTCTTAGCATTTTTAATTCTGCCTCAACAGATAAACCATAACCACTTTTTATTTCGAGTGCCAAGGTACCACCAGCAATCGCTTCCTCTGCATATTTTAGTGCTTTTTTGTACAAAGTATCCGCGTCCATCGCCTGCAATTTTTTTGCAGAATTTAAGATTCCTCCACCTTCTGCAGCAATGTCCTCATAAGTTTTGCCTTGCAAGCGCATTACATACTCATTGTGCCTACTACTTGCAAATACCATGTGTGTATGCGAATCCACAAACCCAGGCATAAGCCAGTCACCGTGCATATTGACAATTTGCTGGTCGGTTTCAGGGCAATTGTCCATTATACCATAAGCGTGAATCTTGCCGTCAACTACCTCAACGAATGCATTGTGCAGCGCATTGATATGGCCCATTTCTTCGCCCTTTAACAACATGGTTTCCTTTGGTAAAATTCCCATTAATTGGCCTATGTTTGTAAGGGTATAATTTTTAAGCATCATGAATATTCAGAATATAAAACAGATTGACTGCAAAGGTAAAGCAATTTTTATTGCAGATACAGCAAGGGTCATTGGCAATGTAACTTTAGGTGAAAATGTAAGTATTTGGTTTGGTGCGGTGGTGCGGGCAGATGGCGATAAAATATCAATTGGCAACAAAAGTAATATTCAAGACAATGCAGTAGTTCATGTAGATCCAGGCTTTCCTACAACCATCGGAGAAGCGTGTATTATCGGACATGGGGCCATTGTGCATGGCGCAACCCTTGCCAACAATGTTTTGGTTGGTATGCGCGCAACCATCATGAACGGTGTAAATATTGGAGAATTTAGCATCATAGGTGCGGGCGCTGTGGTACCAGAAGGCATGCAAATTCCACCCTATAGTTTGGTATTAGGCATTCCTGCAAAAATTATTAAATCGATAGGCGAAGATCAAAAAATTAAAATTATTAAAAATGCCGAAGCATACTCAGAATTGAGTAAAGCATACCTAAAATCATTTTAAAAAAAATTATTTTTATGCTGATTTGTGTCATTTAAAAAATGTTAAGTATGCTGCATATTGCAGTCATTTTTAACATCATGACAAAAGACGAATTTTTAAAATCAATTGGGTCGACCATAAAAAAACTGCGTGCAGAAAAAAAAATGACTCAAATTCAATTGGCAAATATTTGTCAATTTGATAAAGCAAGCATGTCGAGAATTGAATCTGGGCAGGCAAATCCCACCATTCAGACACTTTA
>CAJBKH010000267.1 GCA_903953615.1 uncultured Bacteroidota bacterium | reverse complement strand
ACTAAACCCTCGGGGAACACCGTTTTTTGAATCACCAATTTTGTCTCCAAATCAGCTGAAGCCCATAAATACTGCACTTCACGGGCGATGGCGAGGACTTCATTTAGGTAAAAATCGAGGTTAGATACTTTTTTTCGCTCTAGTTCCAAACTGGCCTCTTTTAGGGCTTTTTCCATCTTTATATGATCCAAATACCCCTTGTATTTTTCCGCTGATAAAGACACATTAGATAACCAATATCGCTCATCTAATTGCCTAAGCTTTGCATCCTCTTCACCAATTTCCCGCTCCAATATCATAATCCTTTTTAATGCCATTATTTTGGTCTCTTCGAAAAACAGCCGAAGCTCGGCTTTGAATGTAGATTCAATAACCTCATTCAGTGCAAACTGACCAAGCAGGTTAAAAAATTTGTCGTTTAAACCTTCAGTAAGTGCTTTCTTCGAGCTCTCGGTATTAAATGTTGCACCTTTACACTTATTACATTTATAGTAGTGAACACCTTTTTTCTTCACCTCATAACCAGTTAGGCGTTGATCACAATTGCCACAGCGTAAAAATCTTGCCAACGGTCTATTGATGTGCGATGCCTCGCTAGCATAAGGTACCCGCTTCGGTGCTTCAATCAGGTCATTAATTCGCAAGAAATCATCTTGGGATATCATTTTTGGCCAATTGCCTTCAGCTGGTTCATCCAAAAGCGAATTGACTATTATGCCGCAATAAAATGGCTTTCGCCACATATCACTCAACTGACTCTTCGTTACTGACAAACCTAATTCGTCAAGGCGTGATCGTATGAAAACATCTCGTTCGCCTTCCAACTTCCACTTCCAAGCTAACGTTAATAATTTTCCTTGTTCATTTATGAAAATCTCTTGTTTGTAATACTTCAACCTATAATCCATAACCCTTGTTCCTCTCATCGTATAACCCAAAGGGGCTTTCCCTAACCAATTACCTGCTTTGAGGAATTTGATCATCCCAGGGAGTGTCCTCTCCAAACGTTCTTGGTTCTCTACCTGTGCCTTAAGTAACTTATCGTAGATTTCGTAGCGTTCACGAAGGTTGTTGGTGCAGAGTCCTGTGCTGGTTTCAATTAAATGAATACCTTTCGTTTCAACAAGCGTCTGCGCTAGGGAAATAGCGGAAGCACCGCTACGGCTAAAACGATTGATGAACCTTATTGCAATTGCAAATGGTTTCTGTGGAGCTTCAGTGGTTACCCAATCATAGAGCCGTTTGAACTCTTTTCGACTCATGTCATCAGATGCCGATTCAACTTTAGCTCCAAATTCGGCAATGATGTTATAACCATTTGCCTTTGCATAGGCATTAATCTCTTCTTTCTGTTGAACCAAGCTAAAGTTATCTTGCTGGTTCAGTGAGGACACTCTAGTGTAGGCTACGATATTACGATTTTCAGAAACGTTTTCTGACTTTGGGGTAATGAATTTCTTAAATAATTCTTTGTGTATCATTGGTATATTAATTAGTCCTCGCCATCGCCCGTGAAGTGCAGTATTTATGGGCTTCAGCTGATTTGGAGACAAAATTGGTGATTCAAAAAACGGTGTTCCCCGAGGGTTTAGTAATTCGTCCCTTTAAACGAACTTATCTAACCTCAAATATCAACCCCTTTTTTCGTGTAATCCCAATATTTACAAGGGTTCTGGAGAGTCGTAAAACGAAAAAAGTCGCCATAATTGACGACTTTTCTCTCTTAGTAGCAGCGCCTGACCACTTATCTAACCAAATCATACAGGGGTACGAACTGGTTGTGGATTTGTACAAATATATGAACAGATCCCCCGACTAGCTCGGGGTATTTTCAACCATCCTTTTGGCCTTCACCACCAAGTTGATGGAGCAGTTTGCTCTGCCCGCAATGTCACGAAGTGACTTCCCCTTGGATAGCAAAGACAGGATCTCCTTGGTCTTTGGTTTCTCTAGGAAGGCCTTCTCGGTTTCCTTGGTGTGTCTCGGCCTGCCGATGACACCACCTTTCATAAGGTAGGCCTGCCTTCCCATCTTGGTTCTTGTCTTGAGGTTCTCCAGTTCCATCTGGTAGAGGCTCGACATCGTTGCCGTGATCATTGACCATATCTCGTTTCGTTTCTCTCCAACCCTTGAGCTGAGGTTCCCCATGCTTTTGATAACAACGTTGACGTTGTTCTTATCCAACCAGTCAAGCGTGTTGATGGTGTCAACCATGTTACGGCCAACATCACGAAGTTCCTCAACGTGCAGTTCCTTGATCATGTTGTTGTTGATCATCTCAACGATTTTGCGAGCCTCTGTTCGCTCTTTGAATGGCTTGGTGCCACTTACACCCTGATCGAAGAATGTGCGGTCGTAATAGCTCTTATCAACCTTGAACCTCTCACCCTTCTGTGAGACATGACTTGTACGATTGTATTTAATAATTAACCCTTCGGTAGTCATATAAATTATTGTGATTTATTATAATACAATATAACTAAAAAAAGAGTTACTGTGCAAGTTTTTCTGCACCCCCAAGTGCTTGTATTTAACCCTTAATTTAAATTGATATAAGAGTAAGACCACCTCTAACTTTTCAAAAATTTCTACCGAAAAATAATTTTTCAAAAAACCGTTTCGATTTGCAACTATGGCCTGTTCCTGGAAATCGATCATCTATAGAATTGGAATACATTGTTATTGGATCTACAACCAATTCCAAATCCATTGAAAATTGCCGTGGAGCATTGTACTGGGCTATACCCCCCGTCCCCGCCCACCTTTACGAACGCTAATCGAGGGGGGAAGGGGTATATTATAGTATTTCTGGATGATGAAGCTTAATGTACTCATATATGGCTGCTCGGTATATCTCACTGCGCTTCTGGTGAGTTAGGGTCATTATGAAGTTGCAAGGTTAAAAGATTTGTTTTCGATTTCGCAAGAAACTGCAAAGGGGATTCTTCTAAAATCAAACTCTCATTGTGGCGTTCAATAATTGAGGCCATATACTCTTTAAAAACTACCACCTCATTACTTGAATAGTCTCCAGGCAATATTAACTTCACCTTTCTCATTTTATCAAATCGCTCTTTGTAAAATTCATTATTATCAAAGGCAGCGGAGATAACCTTTGCGTACTGCTGTGCGCTAGATCCAACCAGCTTTTTGCGACCAATACCCTTCTTAATGATCTTGGCCTTTTCTTTTCTAATTGCCCTTTCTCTGTTGAATGAAACCAACACGGGATTGAATTTATTCATCTTCATTACAGATTCAATGGGCTTACCCCAATCTGATATCTTGACTTTACCATCTACCCCAATGACTTCTCTTAGCTTTATTTCGAGCTCTATTTTAACTAATCCCTCAATTTCCTGATTTACCAAAATTGCATCGTGAAAACGAAGCGCAATATTTGAATCATCCAGATTCAGTCGCTCTAAAACACCATTTATAACCTCTGACTCTAATTTTTGGGTATAGTTAGCTAGGTGTTCTCCGTGACTGTGCTGTTGGTAAAACAAAATACTATTGAAAACAGTTGGGAAATTCGCCTTAAACACCTTCACAATTTTGTCATCTTCATCAAGTTCATTCGCAAACATTACTCGTGCAAAAAACTTTTCCTTAAACTTTGATAACTCGTCTTGAGATGGCTGATAGGTCAACTTTTTAAGTCCTTTATTTTTAATAAATAGATAGCGGTAGAGGTCACCTGATTGTATGAGCTCAATGTATAATTTCAAATCCTCAATAATCTCTGCCCATCCTAATAGTGAACGTTTGATCTTCTTCTTATAGTTCAAGCGATTTTCTGTGACCTTTAATAATAAGAAGGGCTGACATGCAGAAACATCAACATCACGTAATGGTTGACCTTTGAAAAGAATTGAACTCCTTAAAACTGAACTTAAACTATGTAATGGAGTATGTATCCGCCCATTTTTATCATCAAATGAATAAAACTCACCATTGATCCAACAATTATAAAAATGCATTCCACGCACAATGTCCGAAGGTTGTTGTAAATTCAGAAGTGCGAAAAATTCCCATTCATTTAGTTCTAACCTTCTAAGTTGGTCGTGAAAGCTTGTATTGCTGCGTTTTAATATTACCTCTGATTCTGAGGAAGAAACCAATACGGTTCTTTCAGGATGCTTTAGTAATAACTTATAGGACTTGGAGCTACCGTTTGAGTTTGGGGTAGAAATAACAAAAGTGTCATCAACCATCACCAATCCAACTTGGACCAGTGTGTCTATCACAGTTTTGTAATAATTTGGTGCCCTGTAGTTTTTATTGCCGTATTTACGTTTTAGTTTTTCAGACATTAACGGTACAAAACCATTTTCTACTTTCTTGTTGTTTACTGTTTTTAAGTAAAGTTCAACCAGGAAGGTGTGGCACTTTGAGACGAACAATTGGTTTTCAGCATATTTAACCCTACCGTCACGGAATAACCTATTTAAATTAGGTATGGTGATCTCAATAGGAAGTGGTAAACGCACAACCTTGTTTGCAACTTGTTGATTTTCAACTAATGGTGACACATAAATGGCGTATGGTGTGATTTTTTTATTATTAGTAAGTTCTTTTTTCATT
>CAJBKH010000266.1 GCA_903953615.1 uncultured Bacteroidota bacterium | reverse complement strand
GGCTTTTCATTAAGTTATTTATTGTTAATCCTTGGCGATTTATTTAGTATTGAAACAAAAAAAGAACTTGAAAATAACCAAGCAATATATAATAACCGTGCTGAGTATCAAAAATTAGCAATGGATATCTTAAATACTTTTGCAGGCAAAGAAAATACCAAATTTGCTGTCGTTACAGACAATGCAACTGAGGCCGTTGGTATCCGTTTTTGTCAACAAATTCAAGAAAACGCAAAATCAGAAGCATTTGTCAATGTATTACCAGAAGCTAATCACAATGTTTTTGAAACGTATTACGGTGAATTGCCAACCAATTTTATATTTATCAATAGCAACACAAATTCTCGTAACAATGGTCGTTTTGCTTATTTAAAACAGTTGTTAGAGAAACAAAATAACACGGTAGTTGAAATCAATTTGAAAGACGCCTCTATTTTCGAACTTTACAAAGCCATCTATATTACCGATTGGTTTTCAATTTATTTATCAGACAAACGCGGCAGTGATAAAATGCATGTGCCAAACATCATGGGATTGAAAAATTTTCTTAAGACTTTTTAATGAAACTAGTAACATTTAAAAATAACAATGTTAGCCGCTTGGGTATTTACACCAACGGTAAAATATACGATAGCCAAGCCCATAACAATGCTCTGCCCAATAATATGTTGAGCTTATTAAATGGTGGCGAGGCAAGTATGGATGCAATGCGCAAGGCAGAATTGGAGATTAATGAAGGTAAAACAAGTATCGATGGACTTACCTATTCCGATACCATTTTGCAAGCGCCAATTCCCAATCCAACTAGTTGCAGAGATGGATATGCATTTAGACAGCATGTAGCTGCTGCAAGAAGAAACAGAAATGTTCCAATGATTACTGAGTTCGATGAATACCCTATTTTTTACTTTACCAATCACAATGCGATTCAAGGACCTGGTGACATCTGGTGTATGCCCGATCATTTTCAAAAACTAGATTTTGAATTAGAAGTGGCCGTTGTACTTGGTAAAAAAGGCCGAAACATAAAAGCAGAAAAAGCAGATGAATACATTGCTGGCTATACAATTATGAATGACATGAGTGCTCGCACACTTCAAATGGAGGAAATGTTGTTAAATTTAGGTCCAGCCAAAGGAAAAGACTTCTCCACGGTTATTGGCCCTTATATGATTACGCCCGATGAGTTGCAATCCTATTTGATTCCTGCTAAAAACAACCATACTGGTAATAACCATAATTTAGCCATGAAATGTTGGGTAAATGGCGTTGAGGTAAGTAGTGGCAATGTTGGCGATATGGATTGGACATTTGCCGAAATAATAGAACGTTGCGCTTATGGTGTAGATGTTTGGCCAGGTGATGTAATTGGCAGTGGAACAGTTGGTACTGGTTGCTTTTTAGAACTCAATGGTACAGGTTTATTAAACGACAAAGCATTTAAGCCACAATGGTTGCAAGCCAGCGATGTAGTAGAAATGGAAATTACAGGCTTAGGTAAGCTTACCAATACGATTAAAGCTGTTGAGACTGATTGGTCTATCCTAGCGCTAAAAAAAGCGCAGCAAGCACTTTAAGTCTTATTCAATGATATTAAAAAAGACCTTCTAATTGGAGGTCTTTTTTTTTGCGAGCACAAAAAAAGGAGCTCAGTTTTACCTGAGCCCCTTTAAAAATAATAATAGTTATATCTTAGTTTGCAACAGTAATTTTGGTTGTTGTGGTTACATCATTGATTGTAACTTTAACTAAATAGATGCCTTTGGCAATGTCTCCAAGATTAACTGATACTGAATTGTCGTTTGTTAATTGACTTAAAATTTTTGAACCTAACAAGTTATAAACCTCAATCTTCATAATACCACCATTGCTATTGCTAACGGTGAATGCACCACTGTTTGGATTAGGGTAAATTTTCAAACCAATTACATTGCTAATATTCGCAACTGATGAAGTGGCTGAAACAAGTTTTATTGTTTCGCAAGAACAACCAGCACTGTTTGTGGCAATCATTTTCACTTTAAATCCACCTGTATACAAGAATTGATACGCTGGATTTTTTGACGTTGACGCACCACCTTCACCGAAGTACCACTCATATTTGGTGTAAGTACCGTTAACTGGTGTAAATTGGTATTTCATAAAGCCTTGGTTTTGAAAAGTAAAGTCGCAAATAGGTGTTTGACTAACAGTTATTGCTTTTGTAATTGTATCAGCACAACCATTCGTATAAGAAGCAGCCAAAGTAACTGTATAAGTTGTTGTTACTGCAGGATTATACAAACGCTTTGGTGAGGCCTCAGTGCCTGTTCCATTGCCAAAGTCCCATTTATAATTAATGTTTCCTTTGTCACCAGCTGTAAGATTAACAAAATTCAAAGTTTCACCAGAACAAATATCATTGGCCGTAAAATTGGCTTTAGGTTGAATTAACACTGTAAAGTCTTTTGAGGTTTCACCCACACAACCGTTGGTATATTCAGCCTTTAAATTAGCACTAAATTTACCTTCATATGGCCAAGTGCGAGAAACGTTCTTTTGAAAAGATGTAAAATTATCTGAGAAGGTCCAAGTATAATTTGGATTTACAACATCTTCGACTGTGGTATT
>CAJBKH010000265.1 GCA_903953615.1 uncultured Bacteroidota bacterium | reverse complement strand
TTCGTTTTTTAGTTTGGTAAGGGTGTTATAAGCGCGGTTAATGTTTTCGTATTCGTAGCGACTTTCAGTTTCGAATTTTTGTATGAAATGGCAATGCCAATGTAAGCGCGAAACAAAATTGGCTAGAGCTCTCTTATTCTTTGATTCTGCATACTGTTGCATGGTTTTTTGATACACCATGCGCATGCTAATGTTGCCATAAGCTAAGTAAGGTGATAGGCGACTGCAACTGCTGCGACTTAATAGTGGCTGACTGATATGCTTGCTATAATTTACATGTCTTTTATTGATAAAATCGATAAGGTAGCGCCAAGCCCAGTATTCACCGCCTCTTTGGAAATTTTTATGAGGCGTGGTAATGGCTGCTTCTAAGGGTGGACCGACAATGGATTGAAAAATAGTATCAGATAGTTTTACAGTGTTCCAATTGTTTTTATCAATGATAAAAGCGGGGGCATTCATGGTTTGTTTCCAATGTTCGTCCCACTGCGCCCTCGATTTTAAGGCGCGTACAATGCCATTGGTAGGCGCTTCATTCCAAATAATATTGTGTTGATTAAACAATTTTTTCATGGCCTTGTCGCGTGTGTATGTTAAGCCATTGCCAATTTCTTGGTGCGAAAAAACAGTGTGTATGGTATAGTATTTTATTAAGGTTTCAAAAACCAGAGTGGCTTCATTGTGAAAAATAAAAATGTCTGATTGGTGTTTTTGTAAATGTTGCTTCATCTCTTGGAGCGACTCATAAACAAAACGCCAATGCCTTGTATCGCTGTCGTGGTAAGCCATTACCTTGGGTTCGAAACAATACACAATAATGAAAGGCAAACCAGCCTGTTGCGCATGGAAAAGAGGGGCATGGTCGGTCAGGCGCAAATCGCGTTTTAACCACACCACATTGATTGCCTCTTTTTGCATTGCGTTTTAAATTAAATCAGTTGGTAAGCTGTCGGGTTTGGCATAACTCAATCTGCCAAGCAGTTGGGTGTTGTGGTACGAGTCGAGGCCAGAGATGGCAATGGTTTCGGCTTGCTCTATGGCGATGGCCCCAGTGGGCAATACACAATTTTCGGGAAGTATAATTTCCTCAACTTTGCCAATCACGAGGATGGTGCCGTTGATGGCGAGGTGATGCGTTTCAACTAAACTCAGACCGTATTTTATTTTACTTTCTTTGACATAAGGCGCAGCCAAAAGGGGCAAAAACTCGGGCGTTAAACCTGTGGCTTCGAATTCTGAAATGGCTTTGGGGTAGCGGGCCGAGCTTTGGTGGGCTTGGCGGTAAATGCCTGCATGCACATGGTTGATGGTAAAACAATTCGTTGCTAAAATATTTTCTAAGGTGTGTCTGTCGGCAGTATCAGGACGGTTAATAAAACCAATGAGGGCAGGGTTAGAGCCGATGTGAAAAACAGAACTAAAAATGGCGAGGTTGGTTTGTCCATTAACATCTATAGTCCCAATCAAAGATGCACTTTTAAAACCGCTGAGCGAGTTAATAAAAGCGGCCCTGGTGCGGGTTTCCATTTGTAGAATATCGGAAGAAGAAAAATAGGTTGGGTTCATTTGTTTTGTGGAGTATATATTAAACAAATAAAATAGGTTTTTGTTGGAAGGACATGAATGAAATGGTTT
>CAJBKH010000264.1 GCA_903953615.1 uncultured Bacteroidota bacterium | reverse complement strand
TAAATATTTTTTTAATCCATTCCATGCGTTGTTCCAAAGTAAATAAATTGGTTTTTTTTGCATTGCTACCAATAGCAATAATAATTTTATCGAACATCTGTAAACCTTTTTCTACAATGTCAACATGCCCTTTAGTAATAGGGTCGAATGAACCTGGGAATAATGCGATTTTTTCCATTTGAATTGAGTTATTCATTACAATATTACTATTTATAATTAAGAATTTGTTTTTTCTTTAGCGGCGGTCCAATTAAAAAAACTAAAGCAAGTACTACCGTATTGTTTTTTTAAAAACAGCGTTGGCGAATCAAAAATAAGTTTATCTGAATGCTCAAGAATAAATAAACGATTGTTGTTAACAAACCACTCGGCCTTCGTAATAATATCAACCAATTGATGGAGTTGAACAAAATCATAAGGCGGGTCGGCAAAAATAATATCAGGTACTGTACTTAATTGCTTGCTAAATTTTAAAGCATCCCATTTGGTAATTTGCCAAGCCTTAATTTCAAGTTCGTTTTTGATTTTTTTCATGAATTCAATATTGGCATGATTGGCATCAATACTGATCAATGATTCGGCTCCTCGCGATAGAAATTCTAAACCTATATTACCAGTACCTGCAAATAAGTCGAGCACCTTACTGCCTTCAATCGGGTAGAGTTGATTCAAGGAATTAAATAAACTTTCCTTTGCTAAATCTGTAGTTGGGCGCGTATTATTACCGCTGTAAGTTTTAAATTGATAGCCCTTGTATATGCCTGCTATTATGCGCATAAAGAGGCCGCGTAACACGCAAATAACTTTTCTTGCAAATCTGGAACAGCAGGATTCACATGTTCGAATGCATAATTTAAAACAACATTTTTAGAAAAATGGGGACTTAAAAATTTCACCATTTCAGTTTGTCTTAAAATGCTATAGTCTAAATTTAAGGTAGCGTCCGAAGGCAACAAATCACTTATTTGTAAAGCGTTTAATAGAAAATACAATACCTCTGTTTCGCTGTCACATTGATAAGTATTGGCTAAAAGACATTGATCGAAATTCATTAAAAGTATGCTGTATTGATTGCCCGTTCGATAAAGGTATAATTGGCTTGCCTGTTTCTTTAAAAGATGAAAAATAATGAGCCCATTCAGATAGTGCACCGAGGCGCTTGAATTCGGGTCTTCGTAATCCACCATTACTTGACCACTTAGTTTTTGATGGTTGTAGGCATTGGCAGCAAATGCCGCTGGGGTTACAAAAAAATCGGTGGTAAAACTTACCGTGATGATTTGATTGAAGTCGGTCTTCATCCATGGTTCAACCATTGCAAGCTGATCAATAGGATTGGCGATTTTGTATGCCAATAAATTTTTATCACGCGAACTAAAAACAACTAAAACGGCACAATCCGTATAGTGCGAAACATACATATCGCAGAGCGAAGGAACCAAATCTTTCTCTGAATAATGTTCGGCTAATAAATGTTGTTTGTTCGAAATTTCTTGCATGGCTAAGTTGCTAATAAGCACCAACAACTTTTATATGTTCATACAAAAGTTGCGGATGATATTAAATGCAAACATAGTAAAATATTATGAATGTCGCTATTGGTATAAGCCTTCAGACATAATTACTTCATATAACTATTGAACCTTTACCAATTTACGGTCGAGGGTCAAATATTCATTGCTCAATACAATATGGTACAATCCTTTGCTCCATGCGCTCGCATCGATGGTTTGATTGTTGTTCAAATTGTTTAAATAGAAGAGTGTTCTCCCCAAGTTATCTAAAACCATTAATTGATAATTTTCTAAGTTTGTGCTAATTTCTAATTGTTCGTTGAATGGATTAGGATAAATATTCAATTGGTAATTATTGATGTCGGCAACCTTCAAGAAATTAGGGAGGTTAACTGTTTGGGAAGTGCTATCAGTACATGTTTGGAAATTGTTGGTCGCCAAAGCGATAACAGCTGTTTTGTTGTTGTAGGCACTCATGTCCTGAACAAAATACTTATTGGTGCTTTTTAGGGTGTCATTAATATACCATTTATAGTTGAGCATTTCGGTATCGGCCGGACTAAATGTATAGGTTTTCCAATTGCGCAAGAAAGTGAAATTGGCATTGGCTGGCAGGTTGATTGAAAAGTTAACAGTGCCAATTGTTTTGGAGCAGGTATTAATGCCAATTTTGGCTTCCAATTTATCGCCCGTTACTAGTCCTGTGTAATTGTATTGATTGCTAGTACCCGAACTCATCAGCACATTGTTTTTATAAAAACTGTAGTTCTGATACAAAGGATTAATGGCATACTGAAAAGTATTTTTACATGAACTTGCATTGAAAGAATAAATGCCATTGTCGCTAGGGAAAGTATCAACGGTATATGCAGGCTTTTCTTTAATATCTGGGCACGATAAACTTAAACTGTCCTTGATTAATATTTGCAATGAGTCGCTTTTAGTTGGATTAAAAGTATAGGAAGTATCCTTCGCAAAAGCGCCACCATTGAAAGCAATACTCACTTTCGATTTTGGTAAATTTTTAATTTCAACCTTTATCGATTCGCCTAAGCAAATTCTTGAATTGAGCGCAACATTATAAGTAATGTTTGAACAATTATTGGTTCTAACGCTAATAACAGTATCAGAAAACTGACATAAATTCTTTTGAAAACTACGAATCGTAATGTTGTAAAAGGTAGAAGGGGTAAGGCCAGAAAGTGCAAGCGTAGTATCTTTAATACTACGTTTAAAATTAACGCCATTCAAACTGTATTGTACAGAATCGATGCCTGGATAGAGGAGCCATTTTAAATTGATATTACTTGTGGTTTTGGCTGCACTGAAGTTATAAGCATTTATTTTTCTATCCACCTTTAAACTAAAAGTGTTACTAGGAAAACTTTTGCAATTGTTAATACTTCTTGCTATGGCATACACTGTAAGATTGCTAATGCTATTAAGCGTTAAACTCAAGGTTTTGGTCTTTGCATACAAAGCATTGTTGACGTACCAATCAACTGTATCAATGTTTAAACCGCTTGCCGTAAAGGTTTCATTAATCTGTCCACAAAAGCTATCCTTTGAAAGTGTTTTGGTTAACGCAACGGTAGGTTTAGCAAACCAACCTAGTTTGAATGGATTAGGTGTAATCGCGCAACCATTACTAACGGCAGTAACTGTAACGCTATAGCTTCCTGTATCTTTTACAAAAATGTTTCTGCTGGTTTTATTGTTTAAACTCCATTTGTAGGTTACGCCTGAACCTGGATTAGCAGTAAGTAAAACGGAGTCGCCTTTGCAAATCGTGCCAGCTGTGCCATTTGAAATAGCGGCGGTTGGAGAAGGTTTAACTGTTACCTTTAGTGTATCTGGTGTGCTAGTGCCGTAAGCGTTTTTAGTAGTTAAAATGGCCAACTGGGTGCCATTGGATGTAAATTTCACAACGGGATTTTGAGCCGTACTTGTGAGAGGCGTGGCACCAGTAAATTTCCAATTCCATGAAGTAGGTGAGCCATTGCCTTTGCCTGTCATTTGTGCATTGTTGTTGGCGCATACGACGCTGTCTATGCTATAGGCATCGGCAGTTACCAATAAACTTGAAGGACTAATTTCAAATGATTTGCCATAGACAATGTCGCCCGCATCATTGCCATTACTATTGGATGCAACAATGGCTGCATAAAATTTAACTTTACCGACATTAGAACTTGGCGCTTTCCATGTAAAGGTCCAACGGGTGCTATCTTTTTTAATGGTATCTGTTCCAGCAGTGGTATGTAATATGTATTGTCTAGTGTTGCCACCAACGGTTGCTGTTAATTTTTGAACCCTACTATTGGTAGCAGTTAATGTACCAACTGGCGCATTGGTGGTAGAACTAATACAAGTTATTTCGAAACCATAACGCGCAATTCCAGCTTGTTTAAAACTTAAAGAGATGGTATAAGTGGAGTCAGGAATATAGCCCCCTCCTTGAAAATTGCTGCTTAAAAGTATTTTATTGAGATTAGAATTGTTACTTGTAATAAAAGTGCCACTGTGACAGCTAGTACAGTTGGATTCATTGCTCGAGCCTGTAATTGCAGCACCGGTTAAACCAGCTGAAGGTCCAGAACGATACATTACAGAACTTGTAAGGGTTATTAAAAATACAATTGAAATAAAAATGTTACGTGCGTATGTTTTATTCATAAGTCACAAACTTAATAAAATGGAAGGAAAGAGTTAATTAACAATTTGAATTTGACATAAAAATGACATTATTTGTTGAAACAAATATTTGCCAAGAATTCTTATACTAAATATTGGTTAACTTCAATTTAAACGATTCGAAATAAGCGCTTCTACTTTTTTGAAAAGTTGTATTGGTGTGTGCTTTCTCCATGCCAATGCATCTAGTTCACCACCGAAATTTAAATAATAATCAGCTTTGCAATACTTAAATTCTTCCAACACATGTTCACGAAAATTAACCAAGGCAATCCAGCCATCTTCTAATTCCGCAAACCATTCTTCATAATACGAATCGTCGCTGCTATGGAAATTTAAAACATTTTCACCAATTAAAATAAACTTATCAATGCCTTGTTCCTCTAAAAGTTCAATAATATCGCGCTTCAATAACATAATATCATTGTTAATCGCATCGTTCCACTCGCCAATTAATTCGATAATGCAAAAGCCTTTGTCGTAGTCTGTATATAATATTTTAAGGTATAAAGTAGCCGAGCCAAATGAATCCCATTGTGGATGGATAAGGTAATTGTATACCGTATTGCTGTACTCAAATTCACTGTGCACATTTTGATAATAAGGTGAATTCACATCTTCCTCTGAGTTGTATAGATGTAACCAATGATAATGTGGCTCGATATCCTGCATATTGTCTTTGCAAAATTAGAAATAATATTGCTTTTCATTGTTATGATAATTTTAAGTTCCAGTAATAAATTTAGATGCTTTGATAAAATTGGAAAACAAGCCCTATTTCAATGAATAAATTAGATTTAAATGTAAAATCTATCATTTGCAGGTAATTGTAATTGGAACAGAGAGAATCCAATCTATTGACTTTTTCGCCATTAGATTGAAAAGGTCATTTTCGAGCCAAAAAATTTATTTTATCAAACTTATTTGTCTTTTCAGCATTAAATGTATTATTTTGCACCTCTTTTTGAAAAAAGTATATGGCAATAATTAGTAAATTAAGACGTTCAGGTTGGGTGCTAGGAGTTATCCTTGTTTCCCTATTGTTGTTTGTTATCAGCGATTTTATAACAAACTATAACAAATACACCTCAGGTGGTTCAAAAGGCGAAGTAGGCAGTATTTCTGGTGAGAAAATTAAATTAGATGAATTTGATGCCAAATACAAGTCAATGCTTTCACAATACGAAGCCACTGGTCAAATCGTAGACGAAAATGCGAAAACGCAAGTAAGCAATGTTGTTTGGAATCAATTTATTCAAGAGCGTATTATTGAAAAGGAATACGAAAAATTAGGTATTGTTGTTCCAACTGATGAGGCTGCTGTGTTATTGTACACCAATGATGCGCATCCATTGATTAAACAGAATTTTTCACAACAAAATTCCGAATTCGATCCTACGATTGTGCGTAAAATCATCGATCAGAATAAAAACAATGCTGAAATCACTGGTCAAATTAACCGTTTGATTAAACAAGTGTTTTTAGAAACTCAAAATAAAAAGTACACATCATTGGTTGCAAAGTCTTTGTATGCTACTTCACTCGATGTTGAAGATGACTATTTCACAAATACAACAAACATAAAAGGTAAAATTGTGTCACTTAATTTTATTTCTATTCCAGATAAAGATATTAAAGTATCAGATGCTGAAATGCAGACTTACATCAACAATCACAAAGAGGATTTCAAACAAGATAACTTAAGAGATATTGATTATGCTTCTTGGTACATAACACCAACAAAGGATGATACATTAGCGGTTAAAGAAGATTTAGCAGGTGAAATTTCTAATTTCAATCAAACTGAAAACGATTCAATTTATTCAACCGTTAACAATACACCATACGATGGTTCATACAAATCACCAGGAAGATTACCTGCAGAGATTTCGAGTATGATCATGAATGCTCCTAAAGATTCTGTGCTAGGACCAATCTACTATCAAGGTGGATATAGCTTGTTTAAAGTAACCGGCATAAAAGAAGATTCATTAACAAGTGTTCACGCAATCAAATGTGAAGTGCCAGTAAAAGGAGGTACCAAACAAGATACCTTGAACGCAATTGTTGAAGCGAAAAGAATTGCTGCTGAAGTTAAATCAAGCAACAATGCAATGGCTTTACTAAATCAGAAATCAACCATTGGCGAAGTTATTAATCCTTACGATATGGGATGGTTCAACGAAACTTCTCAGCCTACAGATATTAATAAAATAATTAAGGGTATGGGCAATGGTGATGCCATTGGTGCTAAAACAATTTTTGGTGTATCTGTTATTAAATTAGTAGCGCCAAAATCTCGCAAATTAGTACAGATTGCCGAAGTAAGAAGAGGTATTGAGCCACTTCAAAGTACGCAAGACAACATTTATAACAAAGCATTGGAATTTGCTAACCTATTATCTGATAAAGCTGATTTCGAAAAAGTAGCCGCGAAAACTGGTGTTGCCAAAGCAATCGCAAAAGATATTAAAGAAAGTGATAATGTAATCATGGGTATGCCTGAATCAAAAGAAATAGTGAGATGGATTTACAATGACGACAGAAGTGTTGGTGATTATTCTGAAGTATTTACTTTGAGTGATCGTTTAGTCGTTGTAAGAATTGCTAAGATTAAAAAAGAAGGCACCAAATCATTGGATGATGCAAGAGAAGAGGTAGAGCAGTTAGTAAGAAACGAAAAGAAAGCAGAGCAATTGAAAGCGCAATTCGATAAAGTAATGCCAAATGCTAAAACAATGGAAGATGTTGCAATGGGTGTTAAATCAATAGCACAACCGATCGATGCAATAACTTTCAGTTCATTATCTGTACCATTTGCAGGTAGCGATCCAAAATTGGTTGGTTATTTATTCGGTTGCAAATTGAATACTATCAGCAAACCATTTGTAAGCAGAGAAGGTGTGCACGTGTTATTTGTAGAAAGCATGGTTAAACAACAATTACCAACAACGCTATCTACAAGAAAAGGTACGCTGTATTCTGAAGCTAAAGGCAGGATTTATGAAAATATTTTGAATTCATTAAAAAAATCTGAAGATGTGAAAGATTTCAGATTTAAATTTTATTAATTCCAACAAACAATTGTTGAAAGGGGATGTAATTAGTTACATCCCCTTTTTTATTGGCTATTACTGTCTCAAATTTATATTAATTATCAGTCCATTTTGGACTATTAAATAAATTGATTGAACAAACTCAATAATTTGTTTATTTTTGCGTTATACATATCATGGATCCTTTATTACAAACATTACTCGATATTATAAAATACATTATTCCTTCTTTGGTTGTATTTTTAGTTTGCTACGTTATCATCAATAAAGCGATGGAAGATCACACCGCTAGATTGCAGTTAGAATTGCGAAAGACAACTGCTAGTTTATTAACCCCCCTCAAATTGCAAGCTTACGAAAGAATGATATTATTCCTTGAGCGTATTAGTCCTCAAAATTTAATTATTCAATACAATGATGGTATAGCCTCTGCCAATGGATTAAAGCATTTAATGGAGGCTGCAGTGAACCAAGAATTTAATCATAACCTTTCACAACAGATTTATGTAAGTAACCAAGCTTGGAACATCATTAAAGTTGTAAAAGAAGAAGTCATTCAATTGTTGCACACTACTGCAAGTAGTATGGATGCCAATTCAACTGGTGTCGATTATTCAAAAGCCATTGTTGATAGAATGATGGAGGAAAACAGAATACCAACCCAAAAAGCAATTGATTTTCTAAAAGCAGAAATTAATCTTTACTTCTAAATGGGCGAAACACCTTTCTACAAAACAGATAGCGGAATAGAAATAAAATCTGTTTATACAACAGGAAAATTAAATTCTTCAGATTTGCCTGGCAAATTTCCTTTTACCCGTGGGGTAAGAGAAGATATGTACCGCGGTAAATTATGGACCATGCGCCAATATGCTGGTTTCTCTACTGCCGAAGAATCTAATAAGCGATACCACTATTTGTTAAAACAAGGTACCATGGGTTTGTCTGTTGCATTCGATTTGCCAACACAAATTGGCTACGATAGTTCGCATGAATTTGCAGAAGGCGAAGTGGGCAAAGTTGGTGTTGCCATCGATTCATTGAAAGACATAGAGACCTTATTTGATAAAATAAAGTTAGAAGATATTACCACTAGCATGACCATCAATGCGACTGCTTCTACACTTTTATCGATGTATATTGCATTGGCTAAAAAGCAAAATGCAGATTTGAATAAAATTTCAGGTACCATTCAAAATGATATCTTAAAAGAATATGCAGCGCGCGGAACCTATATTTATCCGCCTCAGCCGAGCATGCGTTTAATTACAGATATCTTCGATTTTTGTAGCAAGGAAGTTCCGAAGTGGAATACGATTTCCATTTCTGGTTATCATATTCGTGAAGCTGGCAGCACAGCAGTTCAAGAGTTAGCTTTCACCTTGGCCAATGGTAAAGCTTATGTAAAAGCGGCCATTGAAAAAGGATTAGATATTAATGTGTTTGCAAAACGCTTGTCGTTTTTCTTTAACGCACATAATAATTTATTCGAAGAGGTTGCCAAATTCAGAGCAGCACGTAGAATGTGGGCGCAAATAACCAAAGACCTTGGTGCAACAGATGCACAAGCACAAATGTTAAGGTTCCATACACAAACTGGTGGATCGACTTTAACAGCGCAACAACCAGAAAATAATATTATCCGTGTTACCATTCAGGCCATGTCGGCTGTTTTAGGTGGAACACAAAGTCTACATACCAATGGTTTCGACGAAGCCTTAAGCTTGCCAACAGAAAGTGCAGCGCGCACAGCCCTAAGAACACAACAAATTATTGGCTTCGAAAGTGGCATTACCCAAACGGTAGATCCGCTTGGAGGTAGTTACTTTTTGGAAACATTAACAGACGAAATTGAAGCAGCCGCTTATCAATACATCAATGCAATTGAAGCAATGGGAGGCAGTGTGGCAGCAATTGAACAAGGTTATATGCAAAACGAAATTGCAAAAAGTGCCTATATCTACCAAAAGGAAATTGAATCCAGCCAAAAAATAATTGTAGGCGTTAATAAATTTGTAGAAGCAGATTTAAATCAAAAACCTGTTTTTAAAATCGACGAGAGCATCCGCAAAATTCAGATGGACAAATTAATAGCGTTGAAAAACGAAAGAAATAATTTGAATGTTGAAAATGGTTTGATGGAATTAAGAAGTGCAGCCATCGAAAATAGAAACGTAATGCCTATCATTATTAAATGTGTTGAAGACTATGCAACACTAGGCGAAATCGCAGATACATTTAGAGATGTATTTGGTGAGTTTAAAGGTTAAAAAATTGTTTACTTCAATTTTTATCCCTATCTTTGGTTAAAGTTACCGACATATTTATCTATAATTATTCTTGATAATTATTTTTTTTGAAGGTCAATTTTAATTTAGCTTTAGACCTTCCACCCAATGTGCCCGAACAATGGGAGCCCTTAATTGTCGCTACTGCCGACCACTTCAATTTTTTCGAGCATTACCCCGTGGCTAATCGTGAAAATGTCTTGCATTTTATGACCTTTGACGTGGACAATCCCAACTCCATCCTTTCGTGTTTGTATAGTGCCCGTGAAAATGCTCGAACCATTCGAGAAAGTATTTCAAAAGAAATGTGGGAATACGTCAATCAAATTTATTGGAAGGTAAAGGATCGAGTAGAGGGAAGTAAAAATTGGGAAATATCTCGCTATCAGGGTTTTTTAGAAGAAATAAAGTCGGGTAGCCAACTATTTTACGGGATCGTCGACTCAACCATCACAAGAGGCGAAGGTTGGCATTTTGGTCAGATGGGTAAATTACTGGAGCGAGCAGACAAAACAACGCGTTTTTTAGATGTAAAATACTTTACCCTACTTCCCGATATTGACGCGATAGGATCACCCTTGGACCTTTTATTATGGTCGGCCGTATTAAAGTCAGTTTCAGCTTATAATATGTTTCGCCAACAATACAAGGTGATTAGTCCTACACATATTGTTGAATTTTTAATTCTTGACAAAAGCTTTCCCAGGTCCGTAGTGCATTGTCTGCAAGAGGCAGAATTATCACTTTATGCCATTTCGGGAACCTCATTTGATCACGGATATTCAAATGCAGCCGAAAAGAAAATATCAAAGCTTTTATCAGAAATTGAGTTTACTGAAATTGACGATATTTTAAAAACTGGGCTGCACCAATTTTTAGATGATTTCCAATCGAAGAACAATGAAATAGGCCAAACAGTATTTAACACCTATTTTGACATTAAGCCCGTAAGTTAATATAGGCTTCTAAATAAAAATCGTAATATTGCGCAAAATTACGCAGTTCCCTCATATGACATATTGCTTAGGTATAACAGTTAAAGAAGGCATTATCGCCATTGCCGATACAAGAATCACGGCCGGAAATGAGATGTATTCGAATAAAAAAATCTCGATTCATGAAATTAAAGACCACAGCCTTTTCATCATGACCGCTGGCCTAAGGTCCGTTCGAGACAAAGCTGTTATATACTTTAATCAAACGGTAGAGGAACAAGAGGCGGCCTATAATTATATGCATGAGGCGGCAACAGCCTTCGGTCAAATGTTAAAAAAAGTGGCCAATGAGGACCGAGAAACCTTAGAAAAAGAAGGATATCAATTTAACCTTCATGCCATTGTGGGCGGTCAAATGCCAAAAGACGCAACACATAAGCTGTTTTTAATATTTCCTGAAGGTAACTGGATTGAAATAAATGATGGATTAAAATACCAGATTATTGGCAATTCAAATTATGGAAAACCCCTTTTAAATCGAAATCTGAACC
>CAJBKH010000263.1 GCA_903953615.1 uncultured Bacteroidota bacterium | reverse complement strand
CCGATCTACCAGAAGGAACTGCCGAGTATGTAGTCGATCTCATGGTCAGGTATAAGGTGCAATTAAAATTAAATAAGCCTAGAAGCAGTAAATTTGGTGATTACAGAGCCCCGTACCGACACGATAATTATCACAGAATTACTGTCAACAAAGATTTAAATCCCTTCTCATTCTTAACCACTTTTTTACATGAGGTAGCGCATCTTACTGCATTTGAAAAATACAGAAATACCATTGTCTCTCATGGGAAGGAATGGAAAAATGAATTTAAAGAACTATTAGCACCAATTGTACATCACCATCAATTACCTGATGATATTCAAGCTGCACTGAAACACTACATGCACGACCCCGCTGCAAGCAGTTGCAGCGATAAAAATCTAATGAAGGTATTAGCTCGGTACGATAAGGACCAAAAGCCACTGCTAGAACAAATTCCGCATGGTAGCTTATTTAAATTAGATACCGGTAGAGTATTCAAAAAAGGAAATAAACTCAGAAGCTGGTACCAATGTTTTGAACAACCTAGCGGTAAAGAGTACCGTGTTAGTGGCATTAGCAAAGTAGAAATTTTGTAAATTAATTTGATTTACATTGCTATTTTTTGTCTATTATTGCGTTACCTTATGAAAAATATTGTCGTTGGATTTTTATTGATTTTTGCAATCTCTCTACACAGCCAAAAGCCTGTGCTTCAAATGGGCATGCATACGCCACCAAGCGAAGCTAAAAAAAGAAAAAACTATTACAGTCAACTTATTGCTGGCAATGAGAACGAAATTCTGATTTCGGATAGGGCCAAAGGTGGTAATGTCATTACCTCCTACAACAGCAACACCCTAAAGAAAACCGGTACTTTTAAGGTTGATTACCCTGAGATAGGAAAAAAAGATGCAGATTGGGTTAGACGTTTATACATAGATGACAAAATCACGAGCATATATGGTTTTTATGATAAGAAAAATGATGAGAACAGAATCTATGGTAAAATCATCGATCGCAAAAATAAAACCCTTAAAAAAGAAATTGTCTTAATGAGCAGCAATGCTAAAAAAAGGAAAAATATAGGCTCCTTGATGACAGTTTTTAGCAATGATAATAGCAAACTTCTAATCTTTAGAGAGCCGGCCGGTAAAAAATATGAAAATGAGAAAATGGAAATGGTGCTTTATGATGCCCAGCTCAATAAAATTTTCGAAAAAGAACTTTCATTTCCTTATAAAAATAGAGCTATAAACGTTCAAGAAGTTTTGGTAACAAATGATGGACACGTTACCATCGTTGCATTTTGGGGACCTACCAAAGAGGACATCAAAGAAAATCCTGATTTAAAAGGTCAGTTTACTTTTAAACTTTTTGGTGTTACGGAAAGTAATGAGGAATTAGATGAAATTGAAATAAAAGAAAAAGGATATGCGCTAAGTTCATGTCAAGCTTTTATTAATAATGATTCTGCTAATTCCGTTTTATTAACTGGTTTTTATAGAGATGTAAAGGGCGCAAAGAGAAAGAAATCTGGTGGTGTCAATGGTATTTATTATTTTAAATTAAATACCAATACATGGGATATTGATATTTTAAAATTCAATGTCATCGATGAAAAAACCATGATTAAAATGTTCCAAGCAGGGGTTAATTCTGAGAGGGCTAAAAGAAAAGCACAAAAGAATGCCGAAAATGGCTATGGTTTCTCAAATCTCGTGCTTCGAAACATCTTCTTTAATGAAGATGGCAGTATCAAGATTATTAGTCAAGTAGAATATATAAGAGAGGTTTGTACGACTGATAAATATGGTAACAGACGCTGTAATTATTATTACTACAATATGCAAATTCTAGAATTTACGCTTAGTAAAGAGGGTGATTTACAGAGTTCATTTATTGTTCCAAAAAGCCAAGTACTTGTTAACTACTATACCTATAATGGGCATTTTTCATTGCTTACAGGCGACAAAGTTGTATACGTGTACAATGATGCTGAAAAGAACTATGTGGCCAAAAAAGTAGCCCGAAAAAATAATAATAATTTTTATTTTCCATTTCTTGGCAAAAGAAAAAATAGATTGTGTTTTGTAACCCTCGACAGCAAAGGAAAGCCTACAAAGGCCCCACTAGTAGATTCATGGAAGCAAAATATTCTATTGACACCATATAGCTACGTTAGGGCTAGTCCTGATGTTATTATAACCTGGGGTCGACTGCGAAAAAGCAAGGAACTTGTATTGGTTAGACTTTCAATAAAAAGTAAAAAAGGTAAGGGCTAATTTTATTTAGTTAATTGCTTTGTTTAGCAATGATTCATAAACCTTTTCATACATTGGCAAAATCTTATCGAGTTGAAATTCTTTTGCCTTAGTAAGCGCGTTGGCTTTAAAGGTCAACAATAATTCTTCGTTAGACAGTAATTTCAAGGCGTTTTTAGCCATGTCCTCAACATCGCCAATATTGCTTAAATAGCCTGTAACACCTTCTACATTAACTTCGGGTATTCCGCCTGTATTGGTGCTTATAACAGGCACCTCGCAAGCCATGGCCTCTAATGCTGCCAAACCAAAGCTTTCTGTTTCAGAGGTTAAAATAAATAAGTCACAAACGGATAAAATTTCTTCTATCTGTTCTTGTTTACCTAAAAAAGTAACCCTATCATCTACCCCCATCTCGCGCGATAGCAATTCAATATTGGTTCTTTCTGGTCCATCGCCAATCAGCAATAATTTACATGCTACTTTTTTAGAAACAATCGCGAAAATTTTGATAACATCCTCTACACGTTTAACTTTTCTAAAGTTTGATGTATGCACCAAAATTTTCTCGCCTTGAGGGGCGATAGCTTTTTTAAAATGTTCCTTTTTTTGTTTTACAAATCTTGAAAAATCGATAAAATTTGGAATTACAAAAATGGGTTTTTCGATATGAAAATTAGCATATGTATCGCGCTTTAAACTCTCTGAAACCGCAGTAACAGCATCAGAATGATTGATGGAATATGAAACAACTGGCTCGTAGGTTGGGTCTTTTCCTACCAATGTAATATCAGTTCCGTGGAGCGTGGTTACGATGGGTATATCAATACCCTGTTCCATTAAAATGTTTTTTGCCATCAATGCAGCACTTGCATGCGGTATGGCATAATGCACATGCAAAACATCCAACTTATTCTGTTTTACAATATCTACAATTTTACTCGCCAAAATGGTTTCATAGGGTACATACTCAAACAAGGGGTATTTGTATATTGAAACCTCATGGAAAAAAACATGCGGATTAAAAAAATCTAGACGCGCAGGTTGAGAATAACTGATAAAATGCACATTGTGTTCTTTTGCTGCCAAAGCCCTTCCAAGCTCAGTAGCCACTACTCCACTACCACCAAATGTTGGGTAACAAACTATCCCAATGTTCATGATTTAGTAAACCTCATTAACACTTCACCTTCTGTTGTTTTAACTGTCATAAAATATAAACCTGATTGTAGTAATTGAATATCTATTGACAAACGGCCTGTGCTGTTTCCTTCAATAGTATTTATCATGCGACCCTGTATGTCATAAACAATTACTTTCTGTATAGGTTTTGCGCTTGTTAGAAATACTTGATGCGTAGCTGGATTTGGATAAAGTTCGATCTCGCTTAATTGTTCGCTTTTTGATAAGCCCACAGCCACCTTTTGCACATTGACATTGTAATTTTTTGTACTTCCATCTTGTGCAACTACTGTATACACAACTGTCGTACTATAATTATTTTTGTTAACCCCACTGGTTTGTTTATTACTACCAATCCTTACGTAACTATAAGGTGAGTTGGTAAAGCTTGGGGTTAAGGTATTCACATTAATGTTACCTGGTACGGTACAATTTATATTAGTGCCATTTATTGTTGCTGCAACCTGAGGATTTAAACCCTCAAAAGCAAATGCCAAAATATCTTTGTCATTGAACAACAATTGTCTACTACCATTGGCATACCAAACGCCCCATTTCGCTAAATTAACAAGTACGGTAGCGCTTCCACTTCCTGTTATTTTATCTGTATTCAAAGCCTTTTGAGCAACAACAATTTCACTGTTGACATTAAGCGCGTTAAAAACTAAAATATTATCTGTTCTTGAATAACAAGGAAATCCCAAATCGCTACCTGTAAAAACAGTACCAATCTTATTTGTATTTAGATTATAGCCTGTAACCAACACTTGGTTATTATTGCCATCTACATAATCAAAGGCCACTATATAAGGTGAACATTGACTAAATACAGGATTACCGATACTGATGCCATCGGGTAATGAACTAAACAATTTTTGAATAGAGCCAAACGACCAATCATTCACTTCTAAATTCCAAACATCTAAAATACCCACATCCCAATAGCTATAGTCTGTTCCATTTTGATTGTTAATCAAGCTCTTTGCATCATACATTACCTTAGTACCAGTGTGGTCCCATTCAAGTGCATCTGCATATTGAACACCACCACTGTTTACACCACTAAATGTAGGGTTATACAATTTAAAAGATTTCCAAGCTGCTTTACCAAAATCATAAATATAGATTGAAGTATCTGTATTAGTTGTAATGGCCGCTAATCTTTTACCATCTTTACTAATGGCCACATTCGCCCATATAGCTTGATTTTGTAATAAAGTTTCTGTTTTACTACCGTCAAGTAATAATGAGTAAATTTTATTGTCAGCACCCACGTAAACACAATATGAACCATCATCAACAACACTAGGTTTTCTATTGGTAACACGGGTGATTTGACCTACAGCTGAGCCTGTTGCCAATGTGCCCTTACTAATCGTAAACGAACTAGCTGGATCTTCATTAGAATACAATATAAAATCTGAGCCTGGGTTGGGATCTAAATCCGCCACATTGTTTCCAATATTTCCACCACCGCCTCCACCACTCACTGGAGGTCCATATATTTCAACTGCATCAAATGCATCAGCAGCCAATGATGCTTCAGTGATACTGTATAAATCCTTACAAGATTGTATAACTGCTGATCTCAAATCTTTAAATTGAGAAGAGGAGGTCAAATAGGTTGTTAAGGCCCTGTAATAGACTTGCTCTGCTTTTTCCTTTGTTGTAGCCGTTGCAAATAAATAAAAGGCATGATTTGGTATACCGCTATTAATGTGCACACCTCCATTGTCTTGTGTGCCATTGTAATATTCACTCATTTTTTTAGGCTGATAACCATTGTCAGAAAGACTACTACCGCCATTGTGTGGGTCTTGTAAATTTCTTAATGCACCACCAGCATAAAATCCAGGTTTAACAATGTCCTCACCCATTTTCCAATCTGCTCTATCCATCATACAGCCAAAAATATCAGCCATGCTCTCGTTGATTGCACCACTCTGTCCGTTGTATTCCAAATTAGCCGTGTTTTGAACCACGCCATGTGTCATTTCATGACCAGCAACGTCTGTGCCTCCGGCTAATGGCTTAAACACTGTCTTGCCGTTGCCATAGGCCATAAATTGACCATTCCAATACGCGTTATCTAATCCATTTCCAGATGCATCTGAAACATTAATCACTGAAATGATGGTGCCACCCGAACCATTGATACTGTTTCTGCTAAAGGTTGCTTTATAGTAATCAAACGCAACTCCTGCATTGTAATGCGCTGATACAGCCTTGGTATTATTGAAATTTGCAGATGTAGAACTTATGTTGTTAAAGTTTGTAGCAGGCGTATTACCAGCATCTAAAGTCCATATTGCCCCACTCGGATCATCCGGTAAACTAGATTGAGAAGCATTGTACATTGACTTGGTGGCATCAATTAAATAATGGTTTGAACCAATTAAATATGAATTTATACTGCGTTGAACTGCATTTAAATCATTACCAGTTCCTGTTTTTGGACCATCAACATGGCAAGTGTTATTGTATTGTTTTACAATTTCGCCAGTCTTAGCATCCACTAACGCTACCCATCTTTCTATGGCATTTGGTCGCACCATAATTTCATAACATAAGATGGCTTTATTATTTTCAATAGCTATAATTGTTTTTATTTCAGGTCTATTGTATTTCAGTAGGACCTTTTGTTGATTGCTTAAAACAGTAAATCCAAAATCGGGTTGAATAACCGCAAATGTTTTATCAACCGCCAAATCTTTCGAAATCGTTGGTATTGCACTAAAACCATTAGGAATATTGGCCCAAGTGCCATGACTATAGGTTTCTGATCCAAGAAAATGTACGAAAACCTCGCATCCTGCTACTTCAATTCCATTGTAATATTGTTGCATTTTTATATGCGATTGACCCATTTTATCTAGCTCAGAATTGTATACAGTTAACTGATTGGCATCAAATGAAGGGTGCACTAATTGCTTATTAACTAATAAATAACCGTAAGCCTTTTCAGTGGCTTGGGCTGTGTTAGCAATGGCTATGCGCTTTACCTCTAATTGCCTTAAATCCACTTCAACTTTTATAGCATTAAGAGTTGGTAGTTTTCTATCAATAATTTCAGTTGTATTCTTTTGTCCATTCACGACTGGTATAGAATTGATAAAATCATTTTTAAGATGGGTGCGTTTTGTTCTTAAATCCAATTTATTTGGTGTTTGTGCCATTAGCACAAAAGGCATCAATAGAAGGCTTAAGAGGTATTGTTTTATTTTCATGGTTGAGTTTGTTTATTGAGTAATAGAAATAATTCGTTAATTTCATTTGGAACGGTTGTTCCTTGGGACCATTGGTACTTTTGAATAATTTTACCCGCTTTACTAAAAGTAATAAAGTTGGTCATATTCCCTGGCGCATCGAGTTTTATCTTGCTTAAAGATTCTGATTCTAGTGTTTTAAAAATGGTTTTGATGTCCTTTTTTGCAAGTGTTTTTAAAAGGATTGTATCCTTGGTGAATGGTTTGATAGATTTCAATGTACCATTGCCATTTAAAATAAATTCATCTACAGCACCTGTAAATCCACCACCGCTGCCAAAACTGACACTTAAAGTTTTAGCATATTTTTGATAGGCCAAAAATTTGCACCCTGCCAATACAAATAAGGAGAGTGTGATTATTAGTAGTTTTTTCAAAATAAGAGCAAAAATAATACTATTTGCTTTACATTTTGCATTGTATTAATCTTGTAGTATGGAAGATGAGTTGTTCAAGGTCGATGAATTTTATATGCGCAAAGCGCTTGAACAGGCACAGCGTGCATTTGATGAAGAAGAAGTGCCCATTGGCGCTTTGGTGGTTTGCAATAACAAAATAATAGGAAAGGGCTACAACCAAACAGAAAAATTAATAGATGTTACAGCGCATGCCGAAATGATTGCCATTACTGCTGCTGCTGCTGAATTGGGGAGCAAATATCTAGATGAATGCACCCTTTACGTTACCATAGAACCTTGTGTAATGTGTGCCGGGGCTATTAAACATGCGCGTTTTCACAAAATTGTAATTGGCGCAAAAGAACCAAAAACAGGTTTTTCTAATTTTTTAGATGGTGATTTTAATATGAAAACTGAGCTAAAATCTGGCGTCTTAGAAGACGAATGCCGCAGCATGATGCAAAGTTTTTTTAGAAATAGAAGGGTTTAATAGCTTAAAATTACCGTTGTCTTACCAAACGCTTTCTATATAAAAAGCCGTACAAACAGGTGCCACATGGGCGCTTTAAAACAATGTTGCCTAAGGTCCAATAATACACTCCCAAGCTTTCAATGGCTTCGCCCTTCTTTACTGGCTTATACTTTCCTAGTGCTATAAACTCACCAATTTCATAATCAAAAACTTGAATAGAAATCCATTGGTTCAGTTGGTTTTTGGTAATTACATTGAATTTGTCTTCATCGCGCACCACCATAAAATAATCTTCCTCAGGCGCCCAACGCATACCCGAAGTATAGATGATATAACTGGTGTCGCCAGGTTTCATTAATCTACTGATTGAGGCAGTATCCTTGTAAGACTTATAATAATTTTCAACTGCGAAAGGTAGGTTAACATCCTTATTCAAAACTACTGACTTCTTTACTTCCTTCATCGATTTAGAATGGAGAACAACACTGTAGTTGCCCGTCTTTAAAACCAAGCTTAGTTTATTACCAAACAACGGACAAGCCAATCTGCAACTTGTATCTTTGCCATGTATAAAAACACTGTCCCACAAATCAACATGTTCTTTATTGAACTTAAAGGTTAATGTGAGTTTAACCCTTGCTGTTTGTGAATATAGTGATTGAAAACCTACAATTAAAAAACACAATATAATGGCCAATTTTAAAGGGAATCTCCTCATTTTTTATGCATAACTTTAAACAAAAATAAGGCATTTTAAGCATTCATTTTCTATCCTATTTTATTGTATACTTGTAGTGCATTTTCAAACCGATTATCAATAAATTTTAATATAATGGCTACTTACTTTACACCCGATTTTCTTCATTTTTTTATGGAGTTGGCGCCAAATAATAACAAAGACTGGTTCGATATTAACCGCGACCGTTATAAAAAATCGGTAAAAGAGCCTTTCGAAAATTTTGTAGAAAAACTGATTAAAGAACTTAAGAAAACCGAGGATATTATGGATGGCCGACCATCTGATTTTATTTTTCGTATCAATAAGGATATTCGCTTTAGTAAGGATAAGTCGCCTTATAAACTCCAAATGAGTGCAGCTATCAGTAAAGGCGGAAAAAAAGACATGGTCAACATTGGTGTATACTTTGAATTAGGTCCCGAACACTTGGGTTTATACACAGGTGTGTACATGCCTGACAAGGAACAAATCGACCGCATAAGAAGGCATATTGCAAAAAACGGCAAGCGACTTGAAGCCATTCTTAATGAAAAACATTTTAAAGCTACTTTTGGCGAAGTAAAAGGCGAAAAAGCTAAATTATTACCAGCAGATTTGAAATTGGCAGCTACCCAACAGCCCCTTATTTTCAACAAGCAATTTTACTTGCAACACACCGCTGAACCTGAAATTATTATTGAGAAGGATGTATTAAAATACATAGCCGAAAAATACAAACACGCCAAGGCGTTCAATGATTTTATAAAAGAAGTTCTATAATTCTTTGCGCAAACGGGCCACCGGAATATTCAATTGCTCTCTGTATTTGGCCACTGTTCTTCGTGCTATCAGGTAGCCTTTTTCCTTTAACAATTCCATCAAAGCTTCATCTGTCAAAGGTTTTTTCTTACTCTCATTGCCAATGGCGTCACTCAAAATTTTCTTAACCTCCTTGTTACTTACCTCCTCACCGCTGTCGTTGGTGATACCTTCACTGAAGAAATATTTTAAGGGGTAAATACCAAAATCAGTTTGCACATATTTGCTATTGGCTACCCTCGAAATGGTCGAAATATCCATGCCAATTTTATCAGCAATATCTTTCAAAATCATTGGGCGCAATGAGGTTTCATCGCCATCTAAAAAGAATTCCTTTTGTGCTGCAACAATTGCTCGCATGGTCATTTGCAAAGTTTGTTGGCGTTGTTTAACACTATCAATAAACCATTTGGCACCATCTAATTTTTGCTTGATGTACTGAACAGTATCTTTTAAATTTTTATCCTTTCCAGCGTCCTTTTCATAGGCTTGAAGGGTCTCACTATAAGAATGACTTAATTTTAACTCTGGTGCATTCCTAGAATTCAAAATAACATTCAATTGCCCTTCATCATTTACTACTGTAAAATCTGGAATGATATATTGTGATTTGCTATTGGATTGTGATTGTCCTGGTTTAGGATTCAATTTTGTAATCTCCAATAAGGCTAATTTAAGTTCATCATCATCAATTTTAAGCGCATGCTTAATCTTATCATAATGCTTCTTAACGAAGGCCTCCATGTGTTCTGCAATTATCTTTTCTGCTAAATCTAAAGCCCTATTGCCACCATAATCCTTTTTGTATAGCTGGAGTAACAAGCATTCTTGTAAATCGCGTGCACCAATGCCTGGCGGATCAAAATTTTGAATCTTTGTTAAAATTCTCTCCAAATGATCTTCGGTAGTACTTATGTTTTCTGTAAACGCTAAATCATTTACAATAGCGGCCAATTCTCTTCTTAAATAACCATCCTCCTCAATATTGCCAACAATATGTAAGGCGATCTGCAAATCAGTACCTTCCTCAAAATTTGATTGGGTTTGTTCTACCAAAAAATCATAAAAACTTTGTTGATAGGCAATTGGAATTTCCTTTTGTTCCTCATCACCATAATCATCTGTCATGCGGAAACTGGCACCTTGATCATCACCCGTTAAAAATTCTGTTACACTAAACTCATCACTTTCATAAGAATCTGTGCTATTAAAATCATCATTTAAAGAGTCTTCATTGCTAAATTCATCGCGCTTTGAATCACTAGTTATAGGCAAAGGACTTTCATTTTCATCTTCCCCTTTTTCCAGGGCAGGATTGTCTAATAATTCTTGGTCAACACGCTCTTCAAAATCTGCTGTCGTCATCTGCAATAGTTTGATAAACTGTATTTGCTGAGGAGACAGTTTCTGTAATAGTTTTTGACTAAGCGTTTGTTTTAACATAAAAATAGAAATTTTAGTCCGTTTTTCAGAATTATATGTGCAAAGTAAACTAATTTTGCGGTTTAAATTACAATCAATTTTAATAAAGTAATAATGGTTTATATAAAGCAACTGTCGGAATTTGAAGGAAAAGAAGTAACACTTAAAGGTTGGGTGGCCAATCGAAGAGATAGTAAAGGTTTGGTATTTATTAACCTTCGTGATGGCAGTGGATTGTGCCAATGTGTAGCAGATCAAAACAAAATATCCGAAGATGAATTCGACCAAGCGGGTAAATTAAGCCTCGAAAGTGCTGCAGAAATTACAGGCACAGTGGTTAAAGATGAACGCCAAATTGGTGGATTTGAAATGCAAGTTACTGGCATTAAAACCATACAAGTTGCCGAAGAATTTCCAATTGCAAAGAAGGAACATGGCATTGAATTTTTAATGGACCAACGGCACCTATGGTTGCGAAGTCAAAGACAATGGGCCATTCTTAGAATCAGAAATACCATTATCTACAGCATACATAATTTCTTTCAAAAAGAAGGTTTTATGCAAATGGATGCTCCAATATTTACAGGCAATGCCTGCGAAGGAACCTCAAATTTATTCGAAACAGATTTTTACGGGGACCCGGCTTATTTAAGTCAAAGCGGTCAGTTATATGGCGAAGCAATGGCCATGGCTTTTGGAAAAATTTATACCTTCGGACCAACCTTTAGGGCCGAAAAGAGTAAAACCCGCAGACACTTATCTGAGTTTTGGATGATAGAACCAGAAATGGCCTTTTATGATATCCATCAAAACATGGATCTTATTGAAAGTTTCTTACAATTTGTTATCAAAGAGGTTTTGGAAAAATGCCAAGCTGAATTAAAATTAATCGATAGAGATACCAGTGTTCTTGAAAGCAGTCTCAAAAAATTCCCGCGTTTAACATATGATGAAGCCGTTGCAATAATCAAAGGCGAGAAAGATGTTAATGGCCAAAATAGTATTAAAAGTTTAGAAAATGAATTGGCCGAAGTGGAAGCAAAAATTGCATCTACTATTGCTGAAATCGCAGATAGAGAAGAAAAAATTGCGGTTCCTGGTATGAAAAAAGGTGAGATTAACTTCAATCAAACTAAAATTGCAAATCTTAAAAATGATTTAAAAGATTTAGAAGAATCACAACGCAATATTCCACAATGGATAGAAAGTGCTAAGAACTTTAGATATGGCAACGATTTAGGTGGAAGCGATGAAACCGTAATTACCCGTCTATTCGATGTTCCAGTAATGGTATACGATTGGCCACATGAAGTAAAAGCATTTTACTTAAAACGCAATCCTGACAATCCACGATTTGCAAGAGGTGTTGATGTGCTTGCGCCAGAAGGATATGGTGAAATTGTTGGTGGTGGTGAGCGTGAAACAAACGAACAACTGCTAAGAGATAAAATTATAGAACACGATTTACCAATGGCTGATTTTGAATGGTATTTAGATTTGAGAAAATATGGCAGTGTACCACATGCTGGATTTGGCTTAGGTTTAGAGCGTTTGGTAACTTGGTTATGCAAATTAAAACACGTTAGAGAAAGTATTCCTTTCCCTAGAATGTATGGTCGCTTGTTGCCTTAAAATTCGCTTTCTTTTTAAATTTTTTTTATTAAGTTTGAAACATGCGTAAAATTAATCCTCCTTTTAATCTTAATAAATGGATTGAAGAGAATAGGCATCTCCTTAAGCCGCCTATTGGCAATAAAAATTTAACAGTTGATGCGGGCGATTTCATAGTAATGATAGTTGCAGGACCTAATGCCCGCAAAGATTATCACTATAATGAAACCGAAGAGTTCTTTTATCAATTAGAAGGCGAAATCAATGTGCGTTTACAAATTGATGGGAAGGCAGTAGATACCCCTTTAACGGCAGGTGATATGTTCATGCTACCTGCAAAAGTGCCACATTCTCCAATACGTCAGGCTGGTTCGTTAGGATTGGTAATTGAATGCGTGAGAGCAGGAAAAGGCTATAAAGATGGCCTATTATGGTTCTGTGATAATTGCAACCATCCTTTGCATTCATCATACTTTGAATTACAAGATATCGAAAAAGATTTTCTTTCTAGATTTAGAGAATTTTATGGCTCTGAAGATTTGCGTACTTGTAAAAGCTGTGGCTATGTTATGGAAACTGACCCCAAATTTATTTAATTAGACACTTTATAAAGCGATAAATATTTCTCCTGACTTACAAGTTTAAATTCCTTGAAAAAGGGTTGCATTTTTAGTGTAAACAAGGAATCATTGCTGATTAAATATTGTGGCCTGATTTCATTAACTGCCTCATTTATTTGATCAATATTAAAATCTTTATTAATTCTTCTTCCATTTAAATCTAACAGGTAAAGTACATTGTTAGGTGCACCATCATAGCCCACCAAAACACAATTTTTTCGCGATATGCCAAGCCCGTTAATTTTGTTTTTAAACAAGGTATAATCGATTGTTTTTTGTTGGGATTGTTCCCAGTAAGTACCAGGTGTATAGCGTGATTCTAGATTGTTTCTGCCATAATTAAATTGCACCCTTAAGGCTATAATTAGCAGGCCTAGAATACCTATTTTAACCCACCAAAAATTTGATTTTATCTTAGTGGCTGCTGATGCAATTGCTAACCAATTTAAAGCGACTGCAGGCAATAAACAAAGAATGTAATAATCATGGTACATGAATTGATTGATCATAATGGCCATGAATACAAAACAACCTAAGGTATTCAAAACGGTTATATACCATAAGGCATTGCTAATATATTTTTTGATAAAGAAAGGAAGAAATAACAATACACCAATTACATATTGTAGAGGCCCTGTAAAGGTTTCTTGTGGCCAATTTCCTATATATACATTCCAAGCATTTTGATAAACTGCTTTATCTGTTATGAGTGGTATGTGAAGTATAAAAAATTCGCTGTTATGTGTTTTTCCTAAATGTCGTGCCCATAGCTGCCATGCTATTGGCAGTATTAAGGCAAACAATAGGCTACTTAGCAATAATTTTTTATTTGTTAACTCAATTTTTAATGCTTTAAAATGTGACAAAATATAGACGCCCATCATGGTCATCCAATGGATAAAACAGGTTGTTTTACTTGCCATTGCCAAGGTTATAGAAAGTATAAAAAATAATACATAACCAAGCTTTTTAACATTTGGCAAATATGGGTGAGGGATGTAAAGTCTGAAAAATAAATACCATGCTGCTAAACTTAAGCCCAAAGCACTTGCATCTGGTATAAAATTCGAAGCATAAAACAATAGAATTGGTGAAGTATTCAAAATAAAAAGAAGCAAATAAGCTGCTAGTGTTTTTATATACAGGGTAAGTAATAATAACAAAGCATACATGCCAATTGATACGAAAAGAAAGGTTAGGATTCTAAAATATTTTTCATCGTATTTAAGGCATTTGTATACAACTGCAGTTAAATAATTTGAAAGCGGAAACTCACAAGAAACAATGCCATCTTTACAACGGTTTTCGTGTACTTCTGGATATAATAAATTAAGCCCGTTATGATAATAATTTAATGCAATGGAAGCTCTATCGCATTGCGCTCCTTGGTGCACCCCTTTAGGTCTTTCATTAAAATGATTAAATCCTCCTATTAAGGCATTAAATAGACACCAAATGACAGAGAACTTAATAAAGGATATTAGCTGCTTTTTAATCAAATGATTTATGCTTTAGCTTTTTTAATTGGAACCTTAGTCTCTCCAATTTTTTTTATTCCACCATATACATTTTTAACTAATCTGTGTCCATTTTTCTGCAAAACACTGCTTGCAATCATGCTGCTATAGCCACCACCACAATAAACATACAAGGTTTTTGATTTATCCAAATTCTCAATGTTGTTTTCCAATTCATCTACAGGAATATTAATGGCGTCTATGACATGTCCCTCTGCATATTTTTCTGGCGTTCTAACATCTACAACCAACTCTTCTCTAAAGTTTAAATCCAATTCAAACTCTTCTGGCGAGATGCTAATTACCATGTCTATGGGTAGTTCTGATAATTTATAGCCCTCATACCCCTCCTTTAAAAACAATAGGTTAGTATATCCTATTTTTTCAATTCGCTCTTTGGCTTCTTCATTCTTATCAGATACAATTACAAGACATTCATTAAAGTCTCTATTTAATTGTTGAAATCGCTCTTCAAATGGACCATTTAAGCCAATATTAATCGATTTGGGTATGAATCCCCTTTCGAAGATATCTGGCACTCTTACATCAATGATTTTATGCTTGTTCAGCGAAGCATATTCAATAAAATTCATACTGCAAATATACAATCACGATTTAGAAACAGTAATATTGGCCTGTTTTAAATAAAATGGTTCGAAATAAGCCAATTCCTTAAATTCAGAATTTAAGTAGGCTTGTCTTGCCAAATCACACATGCTCTCAGCGTTTGCAACAACATTGGCATCAGGTAAATTCAAAATATTTGTCGATTTTGGTGCGCCATCTCCACACAAAATTACTTGACCAAAGAGATTATTTGGTTTAAAATCTTCGTCCGAAAGTATGGCACTTACCGTTTGTGTTATCTGATTTAAATTTTGATCAAAAACAGCATGGTATACTTCCATTCTGCGTGCATCTATCATGGCCCAATATTGCGTGTAATCCGTGGTTTTCTTTTTTGCAGCGTTTGCAATAATTTTTAAGGTATCTATAACAATCAATGGTATGTTTAAACCAAAACACAAGCCTTTAACACTGCTACATCCTATTCTTAAACCTGTGTAAGATCCTGGACCTCCACTTAAGGCTATCGCATTTAGATCATTCATTTTGCAACCCGCTTTATCGAGGCAATCCATCACCAGTCCCATCAATACTTCAGAATGGGCCATAGTTAATTCACTTTCTAAATAAAATTGTTGATCTTCTTTAATAACAGCAACTGAGCATAAAGCAGCGGATGTTTCAATGCATAAAATATTCATCTTACTAACTGCCCACTTTTTTAAAATAAGCCCTTACCCTGTCTTTGTAATATGGCGATAATTCAGCTGGTAAACTCCTCAATAATTCCATTTCCTTGGCCTTTTGTTCAAGGTATAATTTAATTGTTGGTGGAATGGATGGGCTTGTATTTTTTGCTTGCTCGGCCTCTCTTTGATTATCTTGGTCTTGTTCCCGCTCCGACTTTTCGTGTTCTAACATACGGGTTTCAATTTCTTGTGCACGCTTCATTGTTTCTTGAGTAATTTGTTTATTTACCAAGTCGCGTTCTTGTTTTTCCATTAATTCCTTGGTCTTATCTAAATCACCCAAACTACCCGCTTTACCTTCTTCCTTTAACATTTTCTCGAGTCTATCAATCTCTCTTCTTAATGCTTCTTGTTGAGCTGCTATCTTGGCAAACTGTTCGCTTGATGGATTTTTACCTTGCTCCTTACCATTCTTCATATCTTGCAACTGTTTGGCAATCCCTTCTTGCATTTTTTTTAAGCCATCACCACCCATTTTTGGTTTGCCATTGCTTGGTTTGCCTGAACCAGGCTTCGGCTTTTTACCTCCTGGATTATTACACTGGCCCTCACCCTGTTTTTTATCTTTATTCTCATTCATTTGCTCCTGCATCTTTTTTAATGATTCACTGAGCATTACTGATAAATTATTCAAACCAGTCATAACATATTGTTGTTGAACCAAGCCACTCATAATTTCTATTTTACTAAAACTAGTGATGGCTTTTTCCATATTGTTATTGATGCCTGAAATTTCTTTATTTACAAAACTCTTTATTTGTATTTGTCTTTTACTTAAAGCAAGTAAAGAGTCTTCAACCATTTTTGCATCACCTTTAAGTTTTCTTTGTTTTGCACTTAATTCCACAAACTTCGGATTGTAACTCTTGGTCTCTTTCATTTGGCCCATTAAACCTTCTTGCTGGTAACTTAACTCAATTAAGTTTTCTAATATTTGTCTTAATGTAAAATAATCCTCAGCAGCCTTCTCCTCTTCTTGTTGCTGCTTGTTCTTTTCCATCTTACTCGCCATTTCTTTCATTTTATCGGCAGCCTTTTTCTGATTTTCTGAAGCCTTTTTATTTTGCTTTTTATCTAAATTCTGCTGACTCTCGTCCATGTTTTTATCAACCTCTGATTCTTCTTGTTGCATATCATCTAAGGTCATTGGCGATTCTAACTCATCATTCTTTTTCTCAATATTTTCTTGCTCTTTTTTTAAATCATCAAATTGCTTATTAATCTCCTCTTGTTGTTTTTTAAGCGCTTCTTGCGATTCAGATTTATCCTTTGTTTTCTCTGCTAAATCAGCTTGTTTCTCTGCTAAATCATTTAAAGCTTTGATTTGATCATCCATTTTTTTCTCCAACTCTAAAGCTTTAAACTGCTCCAATGTGCGGTCCAGTTGTTTTTGCATGTCCTCGTTGTTCAACTTCATTTTTTCCATCTGTTGTTGAATACCATCCTTGTTTTGTTGTTTTAATAAATCTTCCAGCTTTTTCAACATTTCCTTCATTTCTGGGGTCAACAATTCATTAAAAAGTTTATCTAGCTCTTTTTGTTTTTTTAATAGGTCTTCCTCCTTTGGATTTAATTGATTCTCCTTTTCATTTTTGGCTTTTTGCTCGTTTTTAAGTTGATCAATTTTATTCTCCAACTTTTTTTGATCTTTTATGAAGTCCTTGATCTTTTCTTGTTGACGCCAGTCCAAGGTGTTATTTTCCATTAAATCTTTGT